>DATIPJ010000754.1:0-3454 GCA_035472155.1 Kofleriaceae bacterium | reverse complement strand
GCGCCAGTGGACGCGCCGGTGGACGCGATCGATGCGTCAGCCGCGGACGGCGACGATGAACTTGAGGTAGCTGGCCTCGGGGAAGCCTGGCACCGTCGGGAAATCGGGAGGCAACGATCGGCGATCGACGATCTGGAGCCGCGTGCCCGCGGACATCGCTCCGTCGGCGAGCGCCTGCTCGAACTCGAGCGCGGTCATCTTGTGGGTGGACGATGCGGCGACGAGCAGGCCGCCCGGCGCGAGGACGTCGAGGCTGGCGGCGGCCAGCTCGGCGAAGTCGCGCACCGCGCTCCACGCCTTGCCGCCGCGCGCGGCCGCGCTCGCGAACGCCGGCGGATCGAGGATGACCATGTCGAACGAGCGGCTGCGCTCGACGAAGCGAGCCAGGACCTTGAAGGCATCGCCGACGATGTGCTCGGGCTTCTCGGGATCGAAGCCCGACGCGGCGAAGTTGCGGCGCGCCCGGGCGTGGGCCTTGGCGGCGACGTCGACCGCGCAGACCTCGGTGGCACCTCCCGCCTGCGCGTAGACCGAGATCGCACCGGTGTACGAGAACAGGTTGAGCACGCGGCGGCCCGCGGCCCAGTGGCGCACGGCGCGCCGACCCTCGCGCAGGTCGGCGAACAGGCCGGTCGACAGCGGCGCGGTGACATCGACGACGAAGGTCAGGTCGTCTTCCTTGACCTCGAGCTCCACCGGGGCCGCCGCGCCGCGCACCAGCTCGGCCGCGACCTGGCGCGGGGCCTCGCCGCCGAGCGACTTGAAGCGGCGCTGCTCGTAGATCGCCTTGCAGCCGAGCTCGGCCTCGAGCGCGCTGTAGAGCTCCTCGCGCAGCCCGAGCACGGCGCCGGTGAACAGCTGGATCACCAGGTAGTCGGCGTAGCGCTCCACGACGATGCCCGGCAGGCCGTCGGACTCGGCATTGATCACGCGAACGGACTCGAGGCGCGCGAGGTCGATCAGCTTCTTGCGCAGCGCGACCGCCGCGCGCACGCGTTCGCGGATCAGCTTGCCGTCGATCGCGATGTCCGGCTTGCGGACAAAGACGCGGAGCGCGATGGCGCTGTCACCGTCATAGAGGCCGCGGCCGACGAACTCGCCGTCCTCGTCGACGCAGTCGATCGCGGTGCCCGGATCGGCGATGAGCGGCCGCGGCCCGAGCGCCTCGCGGTAGACCCACGGATGGCCGGCGCGGATGCGGTGTGCCACGTCGGGAGGCAGCCGTACGGTATTCTTGCGCACGATCGGTAATCCGCGCTGGGGCCGACGGGCCCGGGACTGGCCCGAGGAAGTGCCCGTGGAACGCGCAGGATGTCGGGGTACCGCCATGTCGCGGGCGTTATGGCGCAAGTAGCGAAGATCTCCAAGCCTCATGAGTCCGTAAGTGAGCGGAGCCCGTCGCCGGCACGGCAGCCCGGGGCGACACGCCGGAGCTGGATGGCCGTTTGTGAGCCAGGTCTACAGGCGCGCCGACCGAGTCCTCGGAGCTTTGCGTAGCTCCCGGACGCCACGCGGCTCGACCGGATCGCGCCACAGGCGTGAGTCGTCGCCCGCGATCTGCACCACACGCGCAAAGCGCGTTCGCCGCTGTTCGAGACGCCGGCAACTTTTCATGCGGACGAGACCGCGCCATATTCGAGGCTGAGTCGATCCGGCTTCGGGTACCTACACGTGGGTACGCGCACCAGCTAGTCAGCCAGCGGGGGTTGTTTGACGTATCCAGTCGCGACGCGATACCGTTTGAAACCCGTAGTCTTTTTAGGGGAGACTCCCGAATGAGCCGGATTGGAGAGCTGCTGGTCCGCGAGAAGATGCTCTCGCTTCAGCAGCTTCAACAGGCGCAAGAAGAAGCCAAGCGCACCGGTAAGCGACTTGGCGCGACGCTGTCTCGGCTCGGCTACGTCAGAGATCAAGAGCTGACGCAGTTCGTGGCCAAGCAGTACAGCTTGCCGTCGATCAACCTCAGCGAGATCGAGATCGACGCGAGCGTGCTCAAGCTCGTTCCGCGCGAGATCTGCGAGAAGCATCAGGTCATCCCGGTGCGGCGCTCGGGTCCGACGCTGATCGTCGCGATGGCCGATCCATCGAACATCTATGCGATCGACGAGCTGAAGTTCCTCACCCAGTACAACATCGAGCCGGTCGTCGCGTCGGAGAGCGCACTCGAGGCCGCGCTGTCGCGCTACTACGACAAGGGCCCCGATCTCGACCAGATGATGGGCGAGTTCGATGTCGACAATGTCGACTTCGCCGGCTCGTCGGACGAATCGGTCAACGTTGTCGATCTCGAGAACCAGGCGGGCGAGGCACCGGTCGTCAAGCTGTGCAATGCGATCCTCTTGTCGGCGATCAAGAAGAAGGCATCGGACATTCACGTCGAGCCGTACGAGAAGAGCTTCCGCGTGCGGTTCCGGATCGACGGCATCCTGCAGGAGGAGATGCGGCCACCGCTCAAGCTCCGCAACGCGATCACCTCGCGCCTGAAGATCATGGCATCGCTCGATATCGCCGAGCGCCGCCTGCCCCAGGACGGACGCATCAAGCTCAAGATCGGCACCAACAAGGAAATGGACTTCCGCGTCTCGGTACTCCCGACGTTGTTCGGTGAGAAGATCGTGATGCGACTCCTCGACAAATCGAACCTGCAGCTCGACATGACGAAGCTCGGGTTCGATATCAAGCCGCTCGACGACTTCAAGGTCGCGATCAAAAAGCCTTATGGGATGGTCCTGGTCACTGGTCCGACCGGATCGGGCAAGACCACGACGCTGTACTCGGCGCTGTCCGAGCTCAATACGATCGACCGAAACATTTCAACTGCGGAGGATCCGGTCGAATTCAATCTGCACGGGATCAACCAGGTGCAGATGCACGAGGACATCGGGCTCAACTTCGCGACCGCCCTCCGGTCGTTCCTGCGACAGGACCCGAACATCATCATGGTGGGCGAGATCCGCGACTTCGAGACGGCCGAGATCGGCGTCAAGGCGGCGCTGACGGGTCACCTCGTGCTATCGACGCTGCACACCAACGACGCGCCGTCGACGGTGTCGCGCCTCCTCAACATGGGAATCGAGCCATTCCTGGTGACTGCCTCCGTGAATCTCGTACTCGCGCAGCGGCTCGCTCGCCGGATCTGCGCAGACTGCAAGATTCCAGACGAGAAGCATCCCGAGGCACTGACCAAGATGGGGATGACCGACGATCAGATTCGCAAGGCGACGATCATGCGCGGGCGTGGTTGCAACACCTGCAACAACACCGGCTACAAGGGTCGCGTCGCGCTGTACGAAGTGATGCCGTTCACCGATCCGCTGAAGGAGCTCGTCCTGCAGGGCGCCTCGGCGGCCGAGATCAAGACCGAGATGATCCGCGGCGGTGTTCAGAGCCTGCGGATGGCCGGCATCGCGAAGATCATCGAGGGCATGACCACGCCCGAGGAGGTTCTTCGCAC
>DATIPJ010000753.1:0-14377 GCA_035472155.1 Kofleriaceae bacterium | reverse complement strand
CGCCTGCTCGACGTCGAGCACGCGCCGGAACACGTCACCCGCAGCCGGTGCGCCAGGGCCGGGCCGGCGGATCGCCGCAAGCCGGCGGACCGCCTCGGGCGGCAACAGCGAGACCATGTATGCGACGGCGTTCATGACGATCTTCGCATCACCGCCGACGACGATGCTGCGGTTCAGCATGCTACGGCCGCGCGGTGAGCAGCAAGCGTGGGGATCTGCGCGATCGCGGTCACTGCCGGGGAAACAGCGCCCAGTAGTCGAGCTCGAGGACGATCCGCGGCTCCTTGGTGCCCGACAAGAGCGGGCGGATCGCCGGCAGCTCGGCCGCACTCGCATTCTTGACCGCCGAGAGCCGGAGGCGCAGCGCCCCGACATCGTGGCGCCCGGGGACCTCGGCGCGCTCGACCACCTCGGTGAACGCGCGCAGCGTGTCGCCCGCAAACGTCGGCGCCACGTGCGCGCCGCCGTTCCACGCGGCGAGCCGGAGCATCGTCTGCAGGCCATTGTGCGCCAGCGCCATCGCCACGCTGATCACGTGGCCGCCGTAGACCACGCGGCGGCCGAACCGCGAGTCGGCCATGCCGCGCGCGTCGAAGTGGACCTGCGCGCTGTTGTGGTAGAGCCGCGTCGCCTGGACGTGGTCGGCCTCCTCGATCGTCATCGCATCGGGGTGGTCCATGCGCTCCCCGACCTCGTAGTCGTCCCATCGCGCCGTCCCGCCGAACGCCCACGCCAGGTCCGGGAAGCGCTGCAGGTTCATGATGTCGGGCACCGGCAGGCGGTCCGGCGTCACCACCGCGGGCAGCTGCGGCGCGCTGTTGGGCCCGGCAGGGCCGCTCGCGCCGTCGGTCCGCCCGCGCTTGGGTACCATCACCCAGCGCACGAACGAGATCACCTCCTGGCCCTTCTGGTTGGCGCCGCGCGTTCGCACGTAGACAATGCCGGCCTCGCCGCTCGACAGCTCGCGCAGGCCGATGACCTCGCTGTCGGCGACCAGCGTGTCGCCCGGGTACACGGGCCGCATGAAGCGGACGTCGGCGTAGCCGAGGTTCGCGGTCGCGTTGTGGGAGATGTCGGGGACCGACTTCCCGAACACGATATGAAACACGAGCAGATCGGGAACGACCTCGCGCAGGAAACCGAGCGATCGAGCGAGCTCGGTCGACGACGCCAGCGGCGGCCGCTCCCCGGTGAGCGCCATGTAGAGTGCGATGTCGCCGCCGTGCACCGTGCGCGGGATGGCGTGCAGCAGGCGCTGGCCGAGCGTGAAATCGTCGAAATGCCGACCGGTGGAGGTCTTCTTCGTCACAAGACGGCGACCCTATCGCCGCTCGGCGAAATCAACAAGGCTACGGAGGCGACGGCGGGCCGTCGGCGGGGCGCGCCTGTGGAATCGAGAGGACTTCCGGGGCCATGATCGCGAACCGGTAGCTCCGCGCCGAGCCGGTCCAGGACGGAAAGTGCAGGCTCTCGACGACGCGGCGCACGCAGCCCTCGCGCGGCGTGCCCGCAAACGGCGGCGACAGCTTGACCGAAGACACCCTGCCCGACGGAAGCAACGTCGCGTCGACCAGGATCTTGCCGGTCGCGCCGCGCACGCAGGCCTCGAGCTTGGCGGACAGCAAGCGCATCGCGTGCTCGACATCGGCGGTCGACGGCGCCGGCGCCGGCGCGACGTGCGCGATCGACGGCGGTGGCACACGGCCCTGGCTTCCATCGGTCGAGGACGCGCCGGCCGGCGGCTGGGCACCCTCGAATTGCGCCGGTGGGGCCGGCTCGGGGACGAGTTGCTCGTTCGCGCCCGGATCGACCCCGCCCCCCGACGAGAGCTCCGACGAGAGCTCCGGTGTCGGCAAGGGTCTTTGCGGGGTCGCACGCGGCGGCGGTGGTGCCTGGATCGCTGGCGGCGTGTGCGACGGTGCACGCGGCATCGCTCGCGCCGGCGGTGGCTCCGGTGATCGCGCGGGCGGCGTTGCCAGAGCGGACAGTGGCGCGCTCGGCTCGCTCGGCGCGCTCGGCTCGCTCGGCTCGCTCGTTCTCATCGGCGGCGCGGGGTCCGGTTGCGCGTTCGCCGAGTCCGCCGCAGATGTACGCGTGCGCGTCGCCTCGGCCTGCTCGTGCCGCATCAGGTTCGCCTCGGGAAGAATCCCCCGCTCTCTGGATGGCGACATCGCCGTGCGCATCTGCGGCGACACGAACAGCAGAACGAGCACCGCCGCGGCCAGCCCGGCTCCGACCGCGACGACCGCGCGCCTCGGGCGACCGCGGGAGTTTGCACCCGAGGCCGCATCGCGCGCGCTCCCAGACGCAACGCGAGCCGCACCGCGCAATCCACGAGGCGCCGCATCGGGCATTGCGCGAGCTGCACCGTCGAGGGCTCCGCGAGGTGCCGCATCGAGCCCTCCGCGAGGTGCCGCATCGAGCCCTCCGCGAGGTGCCGCATCGACGGAGCCTGGCGCGGCACCGGGCGCTGCATCGAGCTCGGCGCGAGCGGCGGTGGCCGCTGCGGGTTCTGGAGCGCCGTCGGAGAGCCGGTCCAGTGCCGCGAGCTCGTCGGCGGGCGCGGCCTGTGCGCGTGCGCTGCGGGCGGCTCGCTCGCGCGCGAGATCGTCCACATTCTGGAGCTCCGCCGGGGCGTCGAGGCGTGCCAGTGTGCGCTCGGGCAGCGCCTCGAAGTAGCCGTCGGGGACCTGGCGATCCAGGGTCGACATCGCGCGTCGCAGGAGCTCGTCGAGATCGTCGGACATCGTCACTTCGCCACGCTCGCGGGTTGGGTTGCGGAGAGCCGCAGCTTGAGCACGCGGCGGGCTTCGTTGACTCGCCACGCGACGGTGCCCTCGGGGACACCGAGGATCTCGGCGATCTGCTTGTGCGAGAGCTCCTCGATCGTCGCCAGGACGATCGTCACGCGCAGCGGCGGGGAGAGCTCGGTGACCGCGTCGAGCACGCGGGCGACCTCGCCGGTGTGTTGCGCCTGCTGCTCCGGATCGCGCGCGCCGTGGCCGAGTGCCTCGGGACGGCCGCCGACGTGCGCCGCCTCGGTGCCGCCGCGCTGCGCGAGCGCTGCGCCCCGCCGGCCCGAGCGCAGGGCGTTGAGCGCGGTGTTCACGGTGATCCGGTAGAGCCAGGTGAAGAAGTCGGCGCGGCCGTCGAATGCGGCCAGACCGCGGTACGCGCGCACGAACGAATCCTGCGCGACGTCGTCGGCATCGCCGTGGTTGCCGAGGATGTGGAGCGCTGCTGCATACACCCGACGCTGATGACGGCGGACGAGCCTGCCGAATGCGTCGCGGTCGCCGCGTCGCGCACGGTCCAGGTCGTCATCTTCGTCACCTTCGTCACCCATGCTCGATGCCCCAGGCCCGCGCCGAACGGATCGATTCCGGTCCCCCTTGCGGACGGGCGCAGATTGGACAGCGCTGGGGCCTCGCGCCTTGGGTCCAGGGCAGCTCTTGCGTGAGATATGGCCAGCGGTACCGCGTTGACGCGGTTGGGCATCCGGGGCTACAGAGTTGCCCTGCCGGTCGGTTCGAGGAATGCGTGTGTGCTCTCGCGCGGTGCGGCCGCGGTGTGGTCGCTGGTTGCCGTGTCGCATTCCGTGGTCGCCGAGCCTACCCCGGCGCCGGCGCCGGTCGTTGCCGCGGCCGCGCTCCCGGACGACCCGCTCGCTCGCGAGGCGCCGCCCGGGCACCTGAAGTTCCGCGTGTTTGCCGGCGCCGACGGCCTGCGCAACCTGGTCATCATCAGCATCGCGCAGGACAACGAGGGGTTCCTCTGGATCGGCACCGACGACGGCGTCTATCGCTTCGACGGCGAGCGCTTCACGCACTTCTCCGTCGAGGAGGGCCTGGCCTCGAGCTCGGTCCACGTGGTCGGCGTCGCCCCCGATGGCGCGGTGTGCGTCGGCAGCAGCAACGGCCTGTCGTGCTGGGACGGCATCCGGTTCGCGAGCGCCGCCCCGCGCGGCATGCCGGCCGTGCCGATCCAGACGATGGCGACGTTCGGCGGCAAGCTGTGGGTAGGCACCGACGGCTACGGGCTCTACGTGCGCGGGCCCGACGGCGAGTTCGCGCCGGCGGCAGGCTGGCCGGGAGCGACGAGCGCGACGATCCGCGCGCTGTGGGCGGACGCCGACGGGCTCGTCGTCGGGAACGGCTCGACCGTCGAGCTCACCACCGGCGACGGCGCGTGGCGCAACATCGGCGATGCCGGGCTCGCGCAGGACGTCGTCGAGGGCGTGCTGCGCGATCGCGAGGGCGCGCTGTGGATCCGCACGCCCAGCCACATGTGGCTGCTGCCGCACGGCGCGGCACGCGCGACCGATCTGCATGAAGGCTTTCCGACCGGGTTCGACGCCACGGGCGCCCCGGCGGCGATGGCGATCGCGCCCAACGGCGACGTGCTGATCGGCACCGACGACGGCATCGCGTACCGCGACCACGGGCGCTGGCAGATCATCGGGCACGCAGTCGGCATGCCCACCGCGACGACGCGCGCACTGCTCGTCGATCGCGAGGGCACGATCTGGATCGGCTCGGCAGGGCTGTTCCGGCTGCGCGGCCGCGGCCTGCTCGAGCACCACAACGTCGCGAGCGGCCTGCCCGGCGAGATCGTGTGGACCTACCAGCGCGACCGCGCGGGCACCCTGTGGGCGGGCACCAACCGCTGCCTCGCGCGCGCGGTCGGCCGGCACTGGGAGTGCCTGCGCGGCACCGAGGGCCGCGTGGTCCGCGCGATCGTGTTCCCGCCCCAGGGCGGCATGTTCGTCGGCGGCGCGCCCTCGGACCTCCTGTACATCGATCCGAGCGGGCACGCGACCCCGCTCGGCGAGACCAACCGACCCGAGCGCAACATCTTCGGGCTCGCGCTCGGGCCCGAGGGCGATCTGTGGATCGCGACGCGGATCGGCCTCGAGCGGCTGCCCGGCGCGCTGCCTGGGCCGACGGTGCCCGTGGCGGTCGCGGGCGTGCGCGGCAACGCGCGGTTCGGCTCGCTGCTGGTCGCCGACGGGCGGCTGTGGACGACCGCGGCGCCGGGCGGCGTGGCCGTGCTCGATGGCGGGACCTGGCACCTGTTCGGCGCGAGCGCCGGGTTCCGCAGCTCGTCGATGGGCTACCTCAGCGCGCGCTCCGACGGGCGGCTGTGCACGACCTACATCGAGGCGTTCGGCGCGACCTGCTTTCGCTACGATCAGGGCGCCGTCCGCGAGCTCTCGCATATCGGAACCGCGGAGGGCCTGAGCACTGGCATGGTGTACTTCCTCGGCGAGGATCGCGAGCGCCGGTTGTGGGTCGGCACGGGAGACGGCGTCGACGTGGTCACCCCGCACGGCGTCGATCACTTCGACGACAGCGACGGCCTGGTGGGCAACGACTCGGCATCGCAGGCGTTCTACGTCGACCGCGACGGCACGCTGTGGCTGGGCGCCACCGGCGGCGCGACCCACGTGTTCGTCGATGCGTACCGAGGCCCACCGCCGCCACCGAGCACCGCGCTGCTCTCCGGCCAGCTCGGCGATCTGGCGCTGGTCACCGGGCACGGCGTGCGGCCCGAGCTGCACGTGCCGCACGATCGCAGCGCGCTGACCCTCGAGGTCACGGCGTCGAGCCTGCTCGCGCCGCGCCGGATCGAGTACCAGGAGCGGCTGTCCCCCCTCGAGCCGGCGTGGAGCATCAGCCACCAGCGCCAGACGCGCTACCCCGCCCTGCCGCCCGGCAACTACCGCTACGAGGTGCGCGCGCGCATCGACTCGGGCGCGTGGGGCCCGACGACCGTGCTCACGTTCGCGGTGCTGCCGGCGTGGTGGCAAACCGGCTGGTTCCTCGCGCTCTCGATCGTCGCCGGCGTGATCTGGCTCGGCGCGGCGTTCGCCTGGCGGCAGCGCATCGTCCTGCGGCGCCGCACCCGGCAGCTCCACGCGCAGTCGGAGGCGAGCTTCCACGCGGTGATCGACCTGATGCCCGATCTGATCGCTGTGTTCCGCGGCCCGCATCTGGCCTACATGAATATCGCCAAGCGCCGGTTCCTCGGCCTCGACGGCGCCGGGGACGCCTGGAAGAACGTCGACCTGCTCGAGCGCATCCACCCCGACGACCGCGCGCAGGTCGAGAAGCTGCTCGGCCAGGTCTCCAGCGAGCGCGCGCAGCAGGCCTCCGACATCATCGAGGTCCGGATCCGCGGCGCCGATGGCTGGCGGGCCTGCGAGGTCTCGGGTGTGCTCGTCGAGGTCGGCGGCTCGCGCCGCGTGGTGTCGAGCGCGCGCGACGTCACCGAGCGCAAGCGGTTGCGTGCCAAGCTCCTGGTCTCCGATCGAATGGCGAGCCTTGGCACGCTCGCCGCCGGCATCGCGCACGAGATCAACAACCCGCTCGCCTACGTCACCGGCAACCTCGAGCTGGCCGCCGAGGCGCTCAAGGCGTGCAGCTGCACGGCGAGCGGCGAGACGTGCCAGGATCACGCCGAGGCGGGTGCCGCAATCGGCGACGCCCGCGACGGCGCCGAGCGCGTGCGCAAGATCGTACACGGCCTGCGGCTGTTCAGCCGCTCCGAGGAGGAGAAGCGCGTTCCGATCGCGCTCGGGGGCGTGCTCGATGCGGCGATCCGGCTCACCGCCAACGAGGTGCGCCATCGCGCACAGCTGGTGCGCGAGCTCGCCCCGGTGCCGCTGGTCATCGCCGATGACGGCCGGCTCGCGCAGGTGTTCATCAACCTGCTGGTGAACGCGGCGCATGCGATTCCAGAGGGGAGATCCGACGAGAACCGGATCACCATCCGGACCCGGACCGACGACGAAGGTCGCGCGGTGACCGAGGTCGAAGACACCGGCCTTGGCATTGCTCCGGAGCTGCAGTCGCGCGTTTTTGATCCATTTTTCACCACCAAAGAAGTCGGCGGTGGCACGGGCCTGGGATTGTCGATCTGTCACGGCATCATCAGCGGCCTGGGCGGCCAGATCTCGATCGACAGCGCTCCGGAACGCGGTACCCTCGTCCGCGTAGTGCTCCCACCGGCGGCAGATCTGCCCGCAGCGCCGCCTGCGGCGGCCAGCGATAGCGACGCCCAGAGCAATGGGCGGCGGCGCCACCGCGTCATGCTGGTCGACGACGAGCCCCAGGTCGCTCACACCATGGAGCGCCTGCTGCGCCGCGACTACGACGTCACCATCGCGCTGTGCGGCAAGGACGCCCTCGAGCACATCGCGCGCGGCGTGTGGTTCGACGCGATCGTCAGCGACGTGATGATGCCCAACATGACCGGCATCGAGCTCCTCGAGCAGATCCAGCGCACCAACCCCGAGCAAGCCGGGCGGCTCGTCTTCCTCTCCGGCGGTGCATTCACCGCGGCCACCCGCGAGCGCCTCGATCAGCTCGGCGTGCTGCTGCTCGAGAAACCGGTCACCGCCAAGGACCTGCGCGCCACGGTCTCGCGGATCGCGACCGAGTCGGCCGCGCCCGCCGCGCGATAAACGAGCACCCAGAACGAAGCGCCCGGGGCCCGCAGCCGTTCTAACGTCGGCGGTCGGCCTCGAAGAGCTTGGGGACCAGGCCCGCCGCGAGGTCGGTGAGGCGGGCGAGCGCGCGGGCGGCGTCGGCCTGGGTGGCGAGCCGCGCGCGAATGCGACCGACGCCCGAGCCGCCGGCATCGGAGGCGCGCTGGCGCGGCGTGGCGTCGAGGATGGCGAGCGGATCGGCGCCACCGAGCTGGCTGCGCAGCGCGGCGATCCGGGTGCGCGCCTCGCGCAGCGCGTCGGCGACGTCGTCGGCGAATGCGGCGACCAGCTCCTGCGTGCCGTCGCCCAGGAGCAGCGCGTCGATCTCGACCAGCGCGAGGTCGCGCAGCCGCGTGGACAGCGCCTCATCGGCGTCGTGCGCGCTGCCGGATGTCCCGATGCCCACGGTGGTGGCGAGCCGGTCGGTGGTCATTTGGCCTTGGGGTCCTTTTCGGCCGCCGCCGCCTCGAGCTGCTTCTGCTTGGCGGCCTTCTGCTCGGCCATCTTGTCCTTGAGCTTGGCGAGCTCGTCATCGGGCGCGGGCACACCGCCCGGGGCGAGCTTGGCGATCTTGGCGTCGATCTCGCTCGCGACGAGCGCGTCCTCGCCCCGCATCGCGGCATCGACCTCGCTCTGGATCGCCTCGGAGTCGATGCGATCCTCGGCGAGCTTGAAGCGCTCCCACACCGACGGATCGTTGCCGAACGCGTCGCCACCGCCCGAGCGCGCCGCCGCGAGCTGGGTCGCGAGCGTGCCCTTGCGCATCTTCAGCATCTGCAGCTTGGTCTCGAACTCCTTGCGGCTCTTGTTGAGCTGGATCGCGTAGCTGGCGGCCTCGTGCTTGTCGCGCTCGATGCGCGCAGCCTCGGATTCGGTCGCCTTCTTCTCGCGGAGCGCGAGCTTGGCGGCCTCGTCGTCGCCGGCCTTGACCGCGAGGATCGCTCGGCGCTCCCACTCGGTCGCCTTGGCCTTGTGCTTCTCGAGGTCGTTGTCGAGCTGCTTGGCGGTCGCCTTGTACGCCACCAGCTCGGCCATGGCCTTCTTGCGCCCGGCCTCGAGCTCGACGATCGCGATCTCGATCTCCTTCTCGGGATCGATCGCCTTGTCGATGGCCGCATTCGCCTTGCTGGAGATCCCGTTCTTGATCCGGGAAAAGATGCCCATGGCCGATAGACTAGCTCAGTCCTTGCCGAGGCCGTACTTACGGTAGCGCTGGCGGAACTGGTCGTAGGACAGCCCCAGCAGGGCCGCGGCTTCCTTCTGCTTGTAGCGGGTGCGCTCGAGGGCGTCCTTGCACAGCCAGGCCTCGAAGGCGTCGACCCGCTCGGGCAGCCCGAGCCGGGGATCGTCCTCGAACGCGAGCGCGGTGATCGACAGCTGCGCGCCGGCCTCGGGGGGCAGCGCGGCGTCGACATCGGCCGCCGAGAGCACCTCGCCCTGCGCCATGTAGACCGCGCGCTCGACGATGTTCTTGAGCTCGCGCACGTTGCCCGGGTAGTCGTACGACGCGAAGCGATCGAGCGCGCCGGCGCTGATCTCCTTGACGCTGATGCCGGCGACCTCCTGGCGAAACCGCGACAGGAAGTGCACCGCGAGGATCGGCACGTCCTCCATGCGCTGGGCCAGCGGTGGCAGGTTGATGACCTCGAACGCGAGCCGGTCGTAGAGGTCGGGGCGAAACTTGCCGTCGGCCATCGCCTGCTTGAGGTCGAGGTTGGTCGCCGCGATCACGCGCACGTTGACCTGGATCGACTCGCTGCCGGCCACGCGCTCGAATCGCTGGTACTCGAGCACGCGCAGGATCTTGGCCTGGAACTCGAGCGACATGTTGCCGATCTCGTCGAGGAACAGCGTGCCACCATCGGCGAGCTCGAACTTGCCTTCCTTCTGCTTGGTGGCGCCGGTGAACGCGCCCTCCTCGTGGCCGAACAGCTCGCTCTCGAGCAGGCTCTCGGCGACCGCGGCGCAGTTGATCGTGATGTAGGGCTCCGAGGCGCGCGAGGACAGCGTGTGGATCGCGCGCGCGACCAGCTCCTTGCCGTTGCCGCGCGGGCCCAGCACGAGCACGGGGCGGGGCAGCGGGGCGACCTTCTCGATCTTGGTCATCACGGTGCGCATCGGGTGCGAGTCACCGACGATCTGCCAGCGCCGCCCGGCGGCCTTGCGCAGCCGCTCGTTGGTGGCGCGCAGCTCGCGGTTCTCGTCCTCGAGCCGCTTGCGGTCGTGCGCATGCTGCAGGATGCGCTCGATCTTCTCGACCGAGATCTCGAGCTTGTCCTCGAGGTAGGGGTCCTTGGTGACGAAGTCGACCGCGCCGGCCTTCACCGCCATGACCGCGTCATCGATCGTGCCGTGGCCGGTCAGGATGATGATCGGCAGATCGGGCAGGCGCGCGCGGATCGCGCGGCAGATCTCGATGCCGGTGCGCCGCCCGGGCCCGAGGTCGAGGTCGAGCACGACGAGGTCGGCGTCGTTGGCCCCCAGCCAGGTGATCGCGTCCTCGCCGTCGTCGAACCCGACGACGTTGGAGCCGCGCGCGCGGAACACGTCGCCGAGCAGACGGCGGACCTCCGCCTGGTCGTCGACGCAGACGATCATCCCGATCGTCACGGCGCGCCTCGCTCGGCGGTGATCCACAGCGGCAGCTGCTGGAGGCCCGTCTTGTCGGTCGGCAGCGTGATCGTGATCGTCGTGCCGCGGCCCTCCTCGGAATCGACCGTGATGCGGCCGTGGTGTGCCGCGACCACGCGCTCGGCGATCGCCAGCCCGACCCCGGAGCCCGTCTCCTTGGTGGTGAACCCGGGGACGAACAGGCGCGACAGGTGCGCGCGCGGGATCCCCGGACCGGTGTCGCTGATCACGAGCTCGACGAGCGGCGCCGTGCTGCCGCCGGGGGCGACGATCGCGCGCACGCGCACCGAGACCTCGCCGTGCGCCGCGGCGCACGCCTCGGCGGCGTTCGACACCACGTTGAGCAGCGCCTCGCGCAGCAGCATGCGGTCGCCGCGCACGTCGGGCAGCCCGGCGGCGGTCTCGAGCGCGATCGGCACCTGCTGGGTGCGCGCCTGGGCCGCGACGACGACCTCGTGCAGCATCGGCGACAGCGGCACCAGCTCGATCGTCGGCGTCGGGGCCTGCATCGAGCGCAGGTACTGGGCCCACTCCTCGTACAGCGCGGTGACATCGGTCTCGAGGTCGCGCAGCCGGTCGAACAGGTCGCCCTGCCCCACCGTGCCAGCGGGGGCGCCGGCCGGCCGCCCCGGCGTGAGCTCGCCGACCAGCTTGCGCGCCGAGCGAGCGCGCGCGCCGATGATGCCGAGCAGGTTCTTGACCCGGTGGCCGTGGGCGTACACCCCGGCGAGCACGTCGTGGCGCGCGACTTCAGCCGTCGCCGTGACGAGCCGGGGCGCCACGCCGCCGGCCGCGCTGCCCGCCCCCGGGTTGGCCGCGTCGAGCAGCCGCCCGACGACGACGCCCAGGCTGGGCGACTGCGCGTCGAGCATGCGCGCCGCGTTGCGCCAGGCCAGGCCGTGGCTGGCGTCGATCCGCAGCGCGCGCTCGATCTCGGCGAGCGCCCCCGACTGGTCGCCGCGGTCGAGCATGAGCAGCGCAAGCCGGCATGCCGCCGCGGTGTACCCGGGCTGAAACGCCAGCCCCTTGCGGTACGCGTCCTCGGCCTGCGCGCGCATCTCGGGATCCTCGGCGCACAGCGAGCCGTACAGGAACTGCAGGCGCGCGCGGTCGACGGCCGGCATGTCCTCGCCGACGGCGGCCTGGATCAGCGACTCGAGCTCGGCGAGCAGCGCTGCGCGGTCGGCGGCCACCGGCTTGCGCGCGCGCCGCTCGAGCCGGCGCAACCGGATCGCCGCGCCGTCGCCGAGCGCCGCGAGCTCCTGATCGATCGCGCGATCGGTGACCGTGGCATCGCCCGCGGCCTGGCGCGCCGACAGCAGCGCCGCGGCGCAGATGCCGGCCCCGCTCTGCCCGCGCGCGGCGTCGACGATGCCCTGCGCATCGGCCGCTCGCCCGTGCGCGACGACGGCGGCGGCGACCTCCTCGATCAGCGTCAGGTCCGGCGGCAGCTGCGACGCGGCGAGCAGCATCGCCTCGAACGCCGCCGCTGCCTGCGCTGCCATCCCGGGTGCGTCGCCGTGCGCATCGGCCGCGCGCGCGAGCTCCAGGTGCGCCCGTACGCGGTCCCACGGCGTCAGCTTGGGCGAGTCGATCGCCGCGAGCAGCGACATCCGCGCCGCCGCGAGCTCGCCCGCGGCCAGCTGGGCGCGTCCGAGCAGGATCTTGGTCGCCGGCCCGGGTGCGCGCTTCGCAGCTTCTGCGGCGTACTTGCGCGCGGCCTGGACGTCGCCCTGCGCGAGCGCGACATCGGTCAGCCGCAGCGCCGGGGTCACATCGTCGGTCTTCGCCAGCGCGCGGGCCAGGGCGCTCTTGGCCGCCGCCGGCAGCCCCAGGGCCCAGTACCTGTCCCCAAGCTCCAACAACGTGCTCTGAGAACCCACCAGATCATCCTACTCGACCGCGCCCTGACACGCTCCGCGAACCGAGCGTCAAACGTGGCTATGCCATTTGTTTTTGACGCTGGGTCACGTGGTGGTCGAGTGCCTCGAGCGCGTCGTCGAGCCGGGCGCGCGCATCGCCGCGATAGTCGGCCTGGTTGTGCGAATCGCGCAGCGCCGCCACCGCGCGCTCCATCGCATCGGCGTCGGCCTGCGCCCGCGTGCGCAGCGATTCGTGCATCGCCTTGAAGTCGCCGAAGAAGTCCTGAAGCATGTCGCCGCGCCGGAGCGGCGTCACCGCGCCGAGCCTGCCTTCGGCCATGTGATCGAAGTACATCGACACCTTGAACAGCGGCCCGGCCACCTTGTGCGTCATGATCACCAGGTACGCCGACAGGATGACCACCAGCCCGAAGCCGACCGCGATCATCTTGTAGACCAGCGCCTGGTCATCGGACTCGAGGCCGCTGGCGACCTGGTCCTGGAACTCCTGGTGGCTGGCGTCGGCCTGGGTCAACGCCTGCAGGTCGCGCTCGATCGACTCCGATGCCGTGCGCCGCTGGTCGTAGATCATGTAGCCGAGCGCGCCGGCGATCACCGCCGACAGCATCGCCACGAGAGTCACGTAGCGGAGCTGCAGCTTCTTGTCGAGCAGGTAGTTCGACAGCTTGCGGTGGTGCCGGTTGCGCGACGACGATGGCAAGCCGGTGGCTGCGGTGGGGTCACTCAATGGACTTCTCCTTCCGCTCGAGCATCTCGCGCAGCTCGGCGACCGCCGGGTGCGCCCCGGCACCCGCGGCCTCCGCCGCGCTGACCACGGCCGCGATGCGCGCGATGTCGTCGCGCTGCATCTGCACGATGCCGCCGTGCGCGTGCTTGAAGTGATCGTAGAAGTCGACCAGCTGGTCGCCCTTGCGCAGGTTGTAGACCTTGTCGAACCGGCCCGCGCGCATCTTGCTGAGGTAGAGGCTCACCTTGAACAGCGGGCCCGCCACCCGGTGCGTCATCTTGATGCCGTAGATCGCGAGCCCGAGCACGAGCATCACGCCGGTGGCGATCATCGCCCACAGGATGCGCATCCGCCCGCGCTCGAGGCGATCGAACGTCGCCGCCTGCCGGAGCTCGCACGTCCAGTGCGCGACGATCCGGTCGGCGAGGTTCGGCGGCACCGCCTGGGTCAAGGTCATCGAGCTCTCGTCGATCTGCACCTGCACGTGGCGCGGCTCGTCGTCCACCACCGGCGTGCGCGGCCGGTGCTGGTGCGCCACGCGGTGCGCCGTCTCGTCCTCGGGCTGGTCGGCCGCATCCGCGCCCGCCTTCGCACGATCCGCCTTCGCGCCGTCGGCCTTCGCGCCGTGGTCGTCTGCCGCAGCTGTCGGTGCGGGCGGGCCAGCTGTCGATGGCTCTCCGGGGCTCGCGCCGGACGCAGGTGCCGGCGAATCTCCCGCCGGGCCATCGGGCGCCTCGTCGAGCTTCATCGAAGGGGCGGGCACCGCATCCTCGTCGTCGCCGTTGGCGGCGCCGTTGCCGAGCGACGGCACCTTGGGGCACGCCTCGCCGCGTACGCTCGCCATCGACACCGTGGTGGTCTCGTTCGCGACGCGCATCACCCAGATGCCGAGCCCGAGCATCAACAGCCCGGCGAGCGCCACCATGAACAGGGTGAAGCGCAGCTGGTACCTCTTGTTGATCAGGAGGTTCTTCCAGCTCCGCTTGTAGCCGCGGTCGGCCCCAGGTTTCGCGCTCACGGAGATCCAGCCTTGGTGGTGATCGTCGGAATAATCTTCTTGGCGATCAAGTCTTCGACCACCGCAGACACACAATCTTCGCGTGCCAGCGCGACATCGCTCGCCGAGCCACTGGCTTGCACCGAGGCACCGCCGCTGAGCAGCCCGAAGATGCTCTTGTCTGGAAAGCTCGCGAGCAACATGCTGATCTTACAAGAAACCATTGTCGACGAGCGGGATTCTTTCACCTTCAAATCGTTGACGGTGCCGTCGACGTAGAACCCCTGGGTCGACTTTGCATCGAGCATGGCCTTGGTCGGTACCCCTCCGGGCCACGTCGTGGCCATGCTGCTGGCGACCTTGGCCATCGTGCGTGTGGCGATCTTCACCATCAACGCCTTCAGCTTCGGATCGACCGCGGCGTCGCCGGTCTTCGACGACATCGGTCCGATATTCACGTAGATTCCCCCGCCCGGCGTCGCCGTCACCGCCTCGGTCGCGCCGATCGCCTTGAGCGCCCGCGCCGCCTGCGCCTTCACGAGCTCGCTCTCGTCGTTGTCGCGCGCGCGCGTCAGCGCTGCGATCACCTTGGCCTTGACCTTGGGGTCCGTCCGGTCGGTCACCAGCCGGCCGAGGCCGACCGCCGATGC
>DATIPJ010000752.1:0-6744 GCA_035472155.1 Kofleriaceae bacterium | reverse complement strand
GTAGCCGGCGGTTCGCGGGCCGATTTGCCGCGCAGCACCGCCGAATGGATCTATGTTCGGCGCGATGACCAGCACGATGATGGATGTGCCGCTGACGATCGATCTGATCGTCGATCGCGCTGAGCGCTGGATGGGTGATGGCGAGGTCGTTTCGCGCCGGCCCGATCGATCGCTGTTTCGCACCAACTACCGCACGATCGCGGGGCGCGCGCGCCGGCTCGCGCGGGCCCTGATCGGCGCGGGCATCCGCAAGGGCGACAAGGTCGCCACCCTGATGTGGAACCACGCCGAGCACCTCGAGGCATACTTCGGGATCCCACTCGCGGGCGCGGTGACCCACACGCTCAACCTGCGGCTGCACCCCGACGAGATCGCCTACATCGCCAACGACGCGGGCGATCGCATCGCGATCGTCGACGACGTGCTGCTGCCACTGTTCGACAAGGTCGTCGCGAGCGGCGGCAAGTTCGAGCGCGTGCTCGTCGTCGGTAACGCGGGCGACCGCGAGCCGCCCCGTGTCACAGATCGTGGGGGTCCGGCCGTCGGGCCGGAGCCCTACGAGCGCTTCCTCGACAGCGCGCCCGACGTCGCGCTGCCCCCGCTCGCCGAGTCCGACGGCCTGGCCACCTGCTACACGAGCGGCACCACCGGCAAGCCCAAGGGCGTGGTCTACAGCCACCGCTCGACGATGCTGCACACCCTGCTCGCGGCGCTGCCCGACTCGCTCAACCTGTCGCGCGCCGACACCCTCCTGCCCGTCGTGCCGATGTTCCACGTCAATGCCTGGGGCATCCCGTACATCGCCGCGATGACGGGCGCCAAGCTGGTGTTCCCCGGGCCCTACCTCGATCCGCCGAGCCTGCTCGAGCTGCTCGCCGGCGAGCGCGTCACCTGCGCCGCCGGCGTGCCCACGATCTGGCTCGGCATCCGCGAGGCGATGGACGCCGCTCCCGACAAGTGGAAGCTCATGCCCGGCCTGCGGATGATCGTCGGCGGCTCGGCGGCGCCCGAGCAGCTGATCCGCGACTTCGACCGCCTCGGGATGACCCTGATCCACGCCTGGGGCATGACCGAAATGTCCCCGATCGGCCTGGTCTCGCGCGTGCCGCCCCAGCTCGCCGGCGCCGACGACGACACCAAGTACCGGCTGCGCGCCAAGCAGGGCGTGCCGCCGCCGCTCGTCGAGGTCTGCGTGCGCAACGAGGCCGGCGACGTCCCGCGCGACGACAAGACCAGCGGCGAGGTCCTGGTCCGGGGGCCCTGCATCGCAGCCGCCTATGTCGGCGGCGCCACCCCGGAGCGCTGGACGGCCGACGGCTTCTTCCGCACCGGCGACGTCGCGCGCATCGACGACCACGGCTACGTCCAGCTCACCGACCGGATCGCCGACCTCATCAAGAGCGGCGGCGAGTGGATCGCGTCACAAGAGCTGGAGAATGCGCTCATGGGCCACCCGGCCATCCGGGAGGCCGCCGTGGTCGGCGTGCCCCATCCCCGGTGGAGCGAGCGGCCGATCGCGGTGTATGTGCTCAAGCCCGGCGCGACCGCCACCGCCGATGACCTGCGTGCCCACCTCGCCGCGAAGTTCCCGAAGTTCTGGATCCCCGACGCATTCGAGCTGATCGAGGCGATCCCCCGGACGTCTGCGGGAAAGTTCCAGAAGAACGCCCTGCGCGACCAGTTCCGCGCCTACTTCGAGTCGAAGTGACGGGACCGGTCGGAAGACGGTGACCGCCCGATCGCGCTGCGGCGGCGGCGGTGCGTCACAAGTGCTGCGCACACGCCAACCGGATCTGCGCGATCACGCACGGCGGGCGATCGACACGCACGCCCCGCTGGCGGTCGGAACCGCTTGTCCGCACGCGCGATTGCCCGTATGAACACTAGAGTGCCGGCTACGGTTCGGGCGTTCGTCAAGAAGGCTGTATTCGATGCGTTCCCCGGCGTCATCCGGCGGGGACCCTCGACGACCCGGCGGGTCGCGCTGACGTTCGACGACGGCCCCGACGACATGACCGAGCGCTACCTCGCCCTGCTCGACGAGCTGAGCGTCCCCGCCACGTTCTTCGTCATCGGCGAGCGCGCCGACCAGCGCCCCGACCTGGTGCGCGAGTACCTCCGGCGCGGCCACCAGGTCGCCGGCCACGGCTACGATCACACGCGGTTCAGCAAGCTCGGGCGGCGCGCGCTGCTCGACCAGTGCACGCGCACCGACGCGGCGCTCGGCGTCCAGCTCAGCGGGCGCCCCTGGGTTCGCCCGCCGCACGGCTCGCTCGACGCGACGTCGCTGCTCAACCTCGTCACCTCGGGCTACACGATCGCGATGTGGTCGCTCGATTCGTACGACTACAGCACCACCGACGCTGACGTCGTGGTCGACCACTGCAAGCGCATCACCGCCGGCGAGGTCGTGCTGTTTCACGAGGGTCAGCAGTGGACCCTCGACGCCTTGCCGCGCATCGTCACGACGATCCACGCCTCGGGCCTCGAGTGCGTGACCATGCACGACCTGTTCGCGAGCTGACGCCGGCGAATCGCCGACGATGCTCGCGGCGGGCTCAGGCCGCGCTTGGCTCAGGTGCCGCCCGGCTTCGCCGAGGACCCGGCTCCAGCCGGCGGCTTCGGCGTTGCGGCGGCACCACCGGTCGGCGGCCGCCCCGCAGCGCCTCCGGAGGGAGGCGGCGTGGCCGGCCGTGCGGGGGCCGGCGGAGCGGTACCACCAGGCGGGCGGGGAACAGCACCGGGCGCGCCTGGCATCGGTGGGGTGAACGCCCCGGCGGGTCCGCCGGGTAGATGTGCGCCGGCGCCCGATCCAGCTCCCGGGGGCGGCGCCGGCGGCGGCGGCTTCTTGACGACCTTGTCGCGGTCGACGTTGACCAGCTCGTCGAGCCGAGCCTTGTCGACCAGGACCGCGCGCGGGGCGCTGCGGTCGTGCACCCAGTACGAGCTGCCGTCGAGGACCACGTCGATCACCGTCGGCGCGCTGGAGGTGCCCGTGGCCTTGCGGTCGATCGTGATCGTCGCCGTCGGCTTGGACGCGTCGCGCTTGGGATCGGCGGGCGCGCTCAGGTCGAGCGACGTCACCTCGCTCACCAGGCGGTCGATCGTCGCCTCGTCGATCAGCTCTCCGGCGGCGAGCGTCACCGGCGCGCCCCCGACCGTGGCACTCCAGTGCTCGGCGGCCGGCGGCGCAGGCGGATTCTCGTCGAGCCCGGCCGCGCTGCCGCTGCCGGCGCCACTGCCTGCCGAGCTTCCGCTGCCGGTGCCAGCGGGAGCCGGCGGCGCCGACTTCTGCAGCACCACCGTCGTGCCTGCGCGCGCCACCGTCACCTTGGCGACCTCATCCTTGTTGACCTTGACGTAGCTCGCGTCGACCCACTGGCGCGGCTCGGTGCCGATCACGCCGATCGACAGCCCGGTCACGCCGTAGACGTTGTCCTCGCCGCCGACCCGGAACGCGGTGCGGCGCGCGCCGGCCGAGCCACCGATGTACAGCGTCAGGTCCTTTCCATCGCGCGTGATCACCAGCTTGCGCTCGAAGTCTCCGTCGGCGACCTTGAGCTGCTTGTGGCGGCCCGCCTGCGTGGCGATCGGCGCCGCCGCGGCGAGCTTGGTGATCGGCGTCAGCGCATCGGTCACCTTGGCCTGATCGGCCGGGTAGTCGAAGCTCGACGCGACGACCCAACCCGCGTCCTTCTTGACCAGGTCGACCGTCTTGGCGCCTTCGCCCGACCCTGACACCTGCACGCGC
The DNA here is from genome assembly GCA_035472155.1 of Kofleriaceae bacterium. GTDB lineage: Bacteria > Myxococcota_A > Polyangia > Haliangiales > Haliangiaceae > JABFXX01. The sequence goes on along the minus strand of DATIPJ010000752.1, from coordinate 2,993 downwards.
GTCACCTTCGCGACGTCGAGGCCCGGGACCAGCAGGTGCTCCTTGAGCGCGCCGTCGTCGTTGCCGCGCGCCATCACGATGGCGATGAGGACGATCTGAACGGCCAGGAGGCCGAGAAGGATCTTGTGAAACCGTGTCAACATCTATGCCTCCCCCGCGGTCACGATCGGCTGCACCGCGCGCCGCCGCAGCCACGCCAGGACAACGACCAGCACCAGGCCGGCCAGCGCGATCAGGCCGTTGGCCCAGATCCACTTGCCCCGCGCGTCGGGGCTCACGGTCAGCGCGCGCATCGCCGCGTTGCGCGACCGGATCCCGAGGAGGTCGGTGTCGGCGAGCGACCAGTCGACGGCATTGTGAACCAGCTCGATGTTCGACTTCGTGAGCTCGGAGTCGAGCTGTTGCACGAGGTCGGACACGAACGTCGACGAACCGAACACCACCATGCGGGTGTCCGGTGGCGAGTGCTCGATCAGCCGCGTCGCCGCCGCGGTCTTGTCGCTCTTGTCGGGCTTGGCCACGCTGCTCGTGAACCCGCCGACGATCGAGACCGCCATCACCTGGCTGCCCTTCTTGTCGGCCGGCAGATCCTTGGGCATCGGGAAGCCGAGCCCCGGATACGCTCGCAGATCCGGCGAGACCACCGTCGACGACGTCAGCCACGACGCGTCCGACGACCGCAGCAGCACGTCGACCCTGTGCGTGTCGTCGCCGACCTTCGCCTCGGCCTTCACCGGCGAGGCCCAGTGCATCACCGAGCCGGTCAATCCGCTCGTGATCGGGCTCGACGACGCCACCTGGTCGCCGAGCATCTTCACGAACAGCGGATACGGCACCTGGTGGACCTCCTGGATCACCATGCCGTTGCCCAGATCGCGCTGCTCGGGTGCCGGCAGCGTGTCGTTCTTGGTGTCCATCACCATGTCGTCGCCCAGCGTGATGCCCCATTTCTGGAGCATCGGCTCGATCCCCATCGAGATCTTCTCGACCTCCATGGTCGCGCGCGGCGCGAACCGGTAGCGCCCGGCGAGTGCCACCAGCGCCCCGCCGCGCATCACGAACTGGTCGAGGTTCTCGGCCGACTTGGGGTCGAGCGACGCCGGCCCGGCGAGCACCAGCGCCTCGATGTCATCGGGCACCGGCGACGTCAGCGCGACCTCGCGCACCTCGTAGTTGCCGGACAGCGCCTGATGCAGCGCGCGGAATTGCTGTGGCGGCGGCTGCTCCTGCGGCGGCATGCCCTGCATCATCGGGCGCGGCGGCGGTGCCGGCGGCGTCCACAGACCCACCACGCGGGTGAAGCCGGGCGCCGCGCGCTTGAGCCCTTCGTTGAGCGCCGTCTTGAGCTCGGCCTCACCGAGCGTCTGCGGCGGCGGCACGCGCACGAGGCGATTGCCGACCTGTAGCAGCAGCTGGAAGTAATACACCTTGCCCGACAGCAGATCTTGATACGGCCGCAATCCGTACTTCGTATACAGATCGCGTATCTCGGCTTCGCCATTCGGCTCCACCGTGGTGAACGCCAGCTTGCCATTCGACTGCTTGGTCAGCGCGTCGACCACCTTCTTGAGATTGGCCGGGCCATCCTTCCAGTTGTCGGGCAGCGTGCTCGGCGTGACGTACGCGGTGAGCTGGATCTTGCCCGGCGTCGACGCGAACAGCGCATCGATGCTCGAGAACTCCGCGACCGTCTTCTTGATCGTCTTGGTCAGCTGATACTCGGGGTTCTTGAGCGAGATCTCGACGTCTCCGACATCGACCGGGCGGAACGCGAGCAGATCCTCCAGCCCGATCACCGAGTGCTGATCGCCATACTCGATCGCGACCGCGAAGTAGGCGTTGATCACCGTCTTCTCGGTCTGCGTCGTGAACGGCAACGGCCTCGGATCGATGCCGAACCGCTCCTTGGCCTCGCGCTTGGCATCGTCCGACTCCGTCGGGTCGATCACCTCGACGCGCACCTTGGCGCCGCCCGCGATGCGGTATTCCTCGAGCAGATCGCGCAGCTGCGGGATCAGCGGCGCCAGCTTGGGGTGCGTCTGCGCCGAGAAGTACCCCCGGATCAGCAGTCGCTCGTCGAGCCCGGCCAGGATCTGCCGCGTCGAGTCCGACAGGCTATACGTGCCATCCTGCGTCAGGTCGATGCGCGCGCGCCGCACGGGGGCGAGCCAGATATCGAGCGCGATCGCATTCGCGGCCACCAGCACCACCGCGAGCACCGCGGCGACCCGCCGGCCCCGCCCGCGCGCCCCATGGCTCCACGTCAGGCGCTGCAGCAGCAGCACGTTGAGCGCGATGCCCACCGCGACGATGCCGCCGTAATACGCCAGGTCGCGCAGATCGAGCACGCCGCGCGCGACGCTCTCGAACCGCGCCCCCGTACCGAAGATCCGCCCGAGGTCCCCGGGCAGATACCCGATCAGGTACGCGACGCTGCACAGCGCCGCCGTTCCGATGAACGCCACGATCTGGTTCTCGGTCGCCGCCGACACGCACATGCCGATCGCGAGGTACGCCGCCGACAGCAGCAGCGACGCCAGATACCCTCCGACCACCGGGCCGAGATCGAGATTGCCCATCGTCGCGATCGTCAGCGGCAATCCCAGCGTCAGCGCCAGTGCGACCGCGATCAGCACCATGCCGGACAGGAACTTGCCGACCACCAGCTGCCAGCGCGGCACCGGCAAGGTCAGCAGCACCTCGAGCGTGCCGGCCCGGCGCTCGTCGGCCCACTGCCGCATCGACAGCGCCGACACCAGGATGATCAGGAGCCGCGGCATCCACTTGAACAGCGGCCGCAGATCCGCCAGCCCGCGCGCGAAGAACTTCTCGTACCAGAAGAACGTCCCGAGCGCGACCATCAGGAACGCGGCCAGGAAGATCACCGCGATCGCGGAGTTGAAGTAGCCCCGCAGCTCTTTCTTGACGACGGTACGGATCATGGCGCCACCTGTCCTGTGCGCTCCGCGAGGTCGCGGAACACGCGCTCCAGC
>DATIPJ010000751.1:0-6679 GCA_035472155.1 Kofleriaceae bacterium | reverse complement strand
CGTACGCGCCGGGCTCGAGCGCGGCGAGCAGTGCATCGTCCTCGCCAAGGGCGCGCGCACGACCGAGGCCGCCGAGGTGCTCGCGCGCGATCGAGCGGCGCTCGGCCTCCTGGACCGCGAGCAGCGCGCGGCGATGCGCGTCCACGCGGTCGTCGGCCATCGCGCTGGCGCGGACCTGACCGAGCAGCTCGTCGACCTCGGCGGCCCACCGATCGGTGGACAGCACCGTCGCCGACGACATGTAGTGCGCGTTCTGGCACACCATCGCGTCGACCATCACGAGCGGGTGGGTCGCGAACATGTCGCGCACCACGCGCGCCGGCATGCGCGTCCGATCGTACATGCACATCGCCGAGACCGGCCGGTCCGCCATCCAGCGATCGAGCTTGGCCTCGTATTCGGTCAGCTGCGCCGGGTCCGGGCACGGGTCCCAGAGCGACGTCATCTCGCCGATCAGCCGCGTCCCGGTCAGACCCGCGCGCAGCGCCTCGTCGGTGCGCTGCGCGATCCACGCGACCATGCGATCGGGCTCGAACGCGCCGCCGCGCAGATGCGCGCTCTCGGTTCCGATGATCGTCACGCGACCGTTGCCGACACCGCCCACACCGCCGACACCAGCGCGCGCGAGCACCTCGGCGACCTCGGTCGTGCGCGCGCCCTTGGCGATGACGATGCACTGCTCGCCGCGCTCGAGCCCGGCGCGTACGAACCCGCCCATCGCAACGAGCTGATCTGTCCATGCGCGAGACGCAACGCACACGTGGTCGCGCGAGCGCGCCGAGTGCATTGCACGACGTTGACGGAGTGCGCTGTCGGTGTCAACGCGTGTCGACGAGACTGCCCGCTCACCGTGCCGCGCAACGCGTCACCGGGTGGACCGCGGCCCGGCCCGAGCGCTGCACGTTTTTGCGTGCACCGACGACATCTCCGAGGGACCCTCACCTCTCGCGACCGGCGCTGGGGGCGACTTACGCTAGGCGTAGTACGTGCGCTGGTGGCACCATGGCGCCGATGTTGTTGCATCGATGTGTCGTCCTCCTCCTCGTGGTGGCTGGTTGCGGAAAGGTGGCGGAATCCAAGACCGACGCGGCGCCAGCGCCGATCGACGGCGCACCGGTCGACGGCAGCGCAACGGTCGATGGCGCGCTGGTCGATGCCGCGCTGGTCGATGCCGGCCCGGACGCGATGGTCGATGCCGCGCTTCCGAAGGTCTACGATATCGTCTACGGCAGCACCTGGGAGCTCAATGTCGATCAGGCGGTGCCCGGGTGGATCGTGATCGTGAATACCGGCACCGCGCCGCTCGACCTCTCGACGCTGCGCGTGGTCGGCGTCAGCGACGACCACCCGACGATGAACCTCACCGCGTCGCCCGCACGGCTCACCACGCAGCTGGCGGCAGGGAAGATCGGCGGCCAGCTGACGCCGGTCAGCCATCGCGTCACCGTCGAGGCCGGCCTGGTCGCGGAACCGACCGTCGACACCACGACCGACTACATGACGTTCCAGCTGCTCAACTTCGACAACCGCAGCGAGGTCATGGTGCACGGCGCGATCACGATCCAGATCGGCAGCCGGACTGCGGAGCTGCCGATGACGTTTCACATCACGCCGCTCACCGGCCCGATCCTGTTCGAGCCCAGCCTCGGGCAGCGCGTCAGCGCGATGTGACGGCCGCGCGATTTTCGCCGCGGCGCCTACCGCGAGGGCGGGTTCTCGCTATTGTGTCCTCGAGGCACTTGGATGACCGACGCTAGTGTGACCGTGACCCTCCCGGACGGGAGCCACAAGCAGGCCCCGGCGGGGACCTCGATCGGCGATTTCGTACGCGACTCGATCGGCACGGGCCTGGCCAAGGCCGCCGTGCTCGCGAAGGCCAATGGCCAGCTCGTCGACCTGTCGCGCGCGCTCGACGGCGATACGCAGCTCGAGGTGTTCACGACCAAGACGGCCGAGGGGCTCGACACCGCCCGCCACGACGCTGCGCACATCGTCGCCGACGCCGTGCAGCGGCTGTTTCCGGGCACGCAGGTCACGATCGGCCCGACGATCGAGAACGGTTTCTATTACGACTTCGATCGCGGTCAGCCGTTCAGCGAGGACGACCTCGCGCGCATCGAGGCCGAGGCCAACAAGATCGTCGCGGCCGACCTGCCGTTCAAGCGCACCGAGGTCTCGCCCGACGAGGCGATCCGGCTGTTCACCTCCAAGGGCGAGGCGTTCAAGGTCGAGATCATCCAGGACATCGTCGCCAAGGGCGCGAAGGTCCTCACGCTGTACAGCCACGGCGACTGGATCGACTTCTGCGAGGGGCCGCACGGCCCGTCGACCGGCCGCGTCGGTGTCATCAAGCTGCTGAGCTCATCGGCGGCGTACTGGCGCGGCGATCATCGCAACAAGACCCTGCAGCGGATCTACGGCACCGCCTTCTTCGACAAGAAGGCGCTCGACGCGTGGCTCAAGCAGCGCGAGGAGGCCGAGAAGCGCGATCACCGGCGGCTCGGCAAGGAGCTGGACCTGTTCCACTTCCATCCGCTGTCGCCGGGCGCGGCGTTCTGGACGCCCAAGGGCACCGCGATGTACACGGTGCTCTCGGCGTACATGCGCCAGCTCGCGCTCGCGAATGGCTATGTCGAGATCAAGACGCCGCTGCTCTACAACAAGGGGCTGTGGGAGCGCTCGGGCCACTGGGGCAAGTACAAGGAGAACATGTTCCTCGTCGAGGACAGCGAGGCGAAGGCGGCCGGCGATCCGGATCCGCACCACTTCTCGCTCAAGCCCATGAACTGCCCGTCACACCATCTGTATTACGGCTTTCGCAAGCAGAGCTATCGCGACCTGCCGCTGCGGCTGCACACGCAGGACGTGCTCCATCGCAACGAAGCGGCGGGCTCGCTCGGCGGGTTGACGCGCGTGCGCCAGTTCGCGCAGGACGACGCGCACATCTACTGTCGCGAGGACCAGATCTCCGAGGAGGTGAAGCGCTTCGTCCAGCTGCTCGACCGGGTCTACAACGCATTCGGCCTCAAGTACTCGGCGAAGTTCGCGACCCGGCCGCCGCAGCGGATCGGCGATGACGCGATGTGGGACCGCGCGGAGGCGTCGCTCAAGACCGCGCTCGACGCGCTGGACCTGGCGTTCGAGCTCAAGCCGGGCGACGGCGCGTTCTACGGCCCCAAGATCGACTTCGACGTGTCCGACAGCATCGGCCGCAAGTGGCAGCTGGGCACGATCCAGCTCGATTACGCCGCGCCCGAGCGCTTCGAGCTCACCTACGTCGGCGAGGACGGCAAGGACCACCGCCCGGTGGTGCTGCACCGCGCGATCTACGGCTCGTTCGAGCGCTTCATCGCAATCTTGATCGAGCACTACGCGGGCGCGTTCCCGACGTGGCTCGCGCCGGTGCAGGTCGCGGTCGTGACCGTCACCGATCGGGTCAACGCGCACGCGCAGAGCGTCGCCGACCGGCTGGCGGCCGCCGGGATCCGGGTCGCGTTCGACGACAGCAACGCCACGATGAACGCCAAGATCCGCGAGGCGTCGGTGCAGAAGATCCCGTACACGATCGTGCTCGGTGATAAAGAGGTCGCCGCCGATCAGGTCACCGTGCGGACGTTCGGCGCCGATCAGCGCAAGATGGAGACCATGGCATTCGATGCGTTCGCACAGCGCCTCGCGGTGGAGTCGCGTTTCCCATGATCCGCATCTACTTCGATTACATCTCGCCGTACTCGTACCTGGCGTGGGTCAAGCTGGCCGAGATTGCGGCGCGCCACGGCCGCGCGATCGAGCCGGTGCCGATCCTGTTCGCGGCGATCCTCGATGCCCGCGGTGCGAGGGGCCCGGCCGAGGAACCGGCGCGGCGCGCGTACCTCATCAAGGACCTGCTGCGCCGGGCGCATGACCTGGGTGTGCCGATCGAGCTGCCGCCCGCGCATCCGTTCAACCCGCTGCTGCCGCTGCGCGTCACCTCGCTGCCGATGCCGCCCGAGATCCGACACGCGCTCGTCGACCACCTGTTCGCTGCGACCTGGGCCGGCGGCGGCGGTATCACCGACCGCAAGCTGGTCGCGCGCATCGCCCACGAGGTCGGCCTGCCCGAGGGCGCGATCGCCGAGGCCGAGACGCCCGAGAACAAGGCGCGGCTCAAGGCCGCCACCGACGAGGCGATCGCAGCCGGGGCATTCGGCGTGCCGACGATGATCGCCGATGGCGAGATGTTCTTCGGCAGCGATTCGCTGCCCCACCTCGATCGCTTCCTCGCGGGCGGCGATCCGGTCGACCAGGACCTCGTCGAGCGCTGGTTGACCTTGCCGGCCGCCTCGCAGCGCCCGCAGGCCACGCGCACGTAGCGTCAGAGGTACGGATCGATCGCGGCGAACGCGCGCGCGGCCCAGTCGGCCTGCTGGCCGACCGGCGTCACGTAGCGCAGCACCTCGACGGCGGCGTCGCGGCCGAGCGTGCGCGACAGGATCCAGGTCGCGAGGTAGTGCGATCCGAGGCAGCCGCCGGCGGTCGCGACATTGCCGACGGCGTGAAACGGCTGATCGACGACCTTCGCACCGGCCTCCACCACCCACGGCTTCGTGAAGATGTCGGTGCAGACGGGGATGTCGCCGAGGATGCCGAGCTTCGCGAGCACGAGCGCGCCGCTGCACTGCGACGCGATGATCTGGCGGCTCGCGTCGAGTCGCAGCTCGCTCATGATCGCCGGGTCGGCGACGACCTCCTGGGTCTTGAAGCCACTGCCGACGATCACGACGTCGGCCTCGCGCGCAAACGCGAGCGGCTGCTGGCGCTCGACGCGCACGCCGTTGATCGATGTCACCGTGGGCGTCGGCGATGTGATCTCGGCCTTGAAGTCCGGCCGCCGGACGCGATTGAGCATGTACGAGGCGACGAACGAATCGATCTCGTTGAAGCCATCGAAGGTCAGCACCGCGATGCGCATGACCCGGGCATACCGTGTCCGCATCGCCTCGACCAGCACAGAGCGAGCGCCGGCCAAGGCCGGCTGTGATGCACGCGTGCCGCGTGATCGGCGCGCGCGATCGTACGCGGGCTACCCGATCCGGCGTGGAACCACGAGCAGGTGACAATTTGTCGTCGGCCGTGCGCGGCGGCTCACGCTCGAATCACGGCTCGGCTCGTCGGAAGAGGCGTATAGTCGCGGCCGTGAAGACCTCGCTGGCCGTCGTGCTCCTCGCATCGATGACGGGTGCCGCCGCGGCGGATGGCGAGCGATCGCCCATGATCGGCGGCGCGCTCACCTACGCCGAGGCCGCGGATCGAAACGTCGGGCTCGTCGGCGGTCAGCTCGAGCTGGCGTGGTGGCCCAGCATCCCTGCGCTCGGCGGCCTGTTCGGCGTCGCGGTCGAGGCGGCCGCGAACCGCGGGATCGACGACGACCGGGATCGTAGCCTCGCCGTCGCGGGCAGCGCGCGCCTGCTGGTCGCCAGCTGGATGTGGCCCTCGCTGCTCGAGCCGCGCGACGTCGAGATGGGCATCGAGCTCCACGCGATCGCCGAGCGCACCTGGTGGAGCCGCGATGACAGCCGCGATGCCTTCGGCCTCGGCGTCGCTCTCCGCATGCGCGGCGGCTCGGACTGGATGTTCTCCAGCCTGCTCGCCGAGTCGCGCCTGTTCGTGCGCGTCATGAAGTCGCGCGACGACGACACCTCCGTGCTGGCGCGCGAAGCCGGCCCGGGCCTCGCGATGTCCGATCGCGGCGGCACCACGGTGATCGTCGGTCTCGGCGCCGCCTTCGGCCTCGGCAAGCCGCGCTACCTCGAGCGCTTCCGCCTCAAAGACCTCGACTGGGCGCGCTGAGCCATCGCCGCACGCCATCCTGCGGCGATGGCCTCGAAGTGACGGCGCGCGCTCAGCGGACGAGCGACGCGATCCAGGCGTCTTCGGCCTGCGACGTGAAGGGCGTTCCCGCCACGGTCGTCATCCCGTTGAACTGACCCAGCACGTAGACCGTTCCGTCGGCTCCGAGCGCAACCGATTCGCCTTGGTCCGAGTCGTCGCCGCCCAGGCCGACCGCCCACTCGTGGGTGGGTGTGTCGCCCGCTGTCATGCGGGTCACGAAGACGTTGTTGACGCCGTTCACGGTGATCGAGCCGAAGGTGATGCTGGCGTCGAAGCTGCCGGCGAACACGGCGTTGCCCTCCGGCGTGACCGCGACGGATTCGCCGAGGTCGAAGCCGGTATTGCCGTAGCGGAAGGACCAGATGTGTGTACCGTTGGCTGCGAACCTGCCGGCGAACACGTCGAAGTCGCCGCGCGAGGTGAGAAACGTCCCCGAATCGGCGAGCAGGATGCTGCCCCGGAAATTGCCGACGATCACCCAGCCACCGCCGGGATACGCCGCGACCGACTTCGTGGTAGCGGTGTTGTCATCGCCCGAGTCGCCGAAGTGCTTGCTCCACTGACACGCCAGCGTCGTGGTGAGAAGGTCCAGGATCATCGCATCGGCGCTGTTGGGCGCGGGGACTAGGTTGCACGCGTCGACAGCGATCGCGCTGGTGTGCTGCCCGACGACGGCGATGTGCGTCCCGTTGATGGCGACGCCAAAGACGTCCATGCTTCCTGGGATCAACTTCGCCTGGACCGCGGCGCCCGTGGTCGCGTTGGCTCGGACGAGAAAGGCACCGCCGCCCATCGTCGACTGGCTGTC
>DATIPJ010000750.1:0-5379 GCA_035472155.1 Kofleriaceae bacterium | reverse complement strand
GCGACAGCGCCTTGAACGGCGGCACGAGCCCCGCGTCGGGCGTGACGTCGTAATCGGTGCCGCCCTTGGCCGAGCCGGGATCCTCGGACAGCTCGGCCATCAGCGGCTCGATCTTCGCGCCGCCCTTGAGCTTGGCGACCGTGTCCTTCACCAGTTTCTCGAGCGTCTTGCGATCGCGCGCCTGCGCGCGCGGGTCAGATGCGTGCACGTCCTTCCAGCCGAGCAGGATGTGCTTGACCTTCGCCTTCTGGGTCGTGGGCTCGCGCTTGAGGATGTCGGTCGAGTCGAGCGGATCGGGCGGCGGTGGCGGCGGCGGCGGCACGCGCTTCATGATGTGCCAGCCGAACGGCGACTTGACCATGCCGACCTCGTTTTCCTTGAGCCGGAGCGCCATGTCCTTGAACGGCTCGACCAGCGGCGCATCGGCCGACACGTCGTAGACCCGCGCGCTGTCCTTCGAGCCCGGATCCTCGGAGTACTCCTTCATGAGCTTGGCCATGTCGGCTCCCTTGGCGCGCGCCTTGTCGAGCACCTCCTTGGCGAGCTTGTCAGCTTCGGCCTTCTCGCGCTTCATCGCTTTCGGATCGCCGCGGCCCGACTTGGCGGCCGGCGTGTCCTTCCAGCCGATCAGCACGTGCTGGACCTTCACCGGCCCGGCCTCGGGCGGACGCGCGAGGATGTCGTTCGACGCGAGCGGATCGGGCGGCGGCGGCGCGACGCGCTCCATCACGTGGTAACCGAACGCCGTCTTGACGATGCCGACCTCCTTCTCCTTGAGGCGCAGCGCCAGCGTCTTGAACTCGGGCACGAACGGCGTGTCGGCCTTCACGCTGTACGGTTCACCGGTCAGCGAGCCCGGATCCTCGGAGCTCTCCTTGATCAGCGCGTCGATCGAGTCCGGGTTCGCCTTGAGCTTGCCTGCGATCTCCTGGGCGAGCGCGGCGGCCTCGGCGTTGCTGCGCTTGGCCGCGCGCGGATCGGACTGGCCGGGCCGCGCCGACGCGAGCTCCTTCCAGCCGAGCAGCACGTGCTTGACGTAGACCTGCGGCGCGGTCTCGGTGCGCGCGAGGATATCCTTGCTGTCGATGTCCTTCGGCGGATCGACGGGTGCCGCCGCGGCGCTGCCCGAGCCGGTGGCGCTGCCGCTGCCGGCGGTGGCGACCCCCGACCCCTGGCCCGAGCCCGCGGAGCCGGCTGCCGGTTTTTCCTTGGAGGCCTTCTGGCAGCCGGAGCCGAGCGCGCCGGTCACCGCAAGGCCGAGGCCGAGTGTGACGACAACGAGTGGATGGGTTCGCATTGCGGCGCGCATCGTAGTCCTTGTCCGGGCGCGCCGGGCAAGCGCGGGGCGCTATTGCGCACGCCGCGAGCGATTTACTGTCGCCGCAGGAATGCCTCGACGCCGGGGGCCTGCGCCTTGCGCTGTGCCGCACACAGACTCATCGTCTCGAGCGCCTGCGCCAGGATGCGCGGCCCACCGTCGAGCTTCTCGATGCGCGGGCCGAAGAACGCCTCGATCTCGGCCTTGCGGCCCTCATCACACATCGGGACGAACGTGAATGCGAGGTACGGCCGATACATCTGCGGCAGCTTCGCGGCGATCGCGTCGAAGTGCTCCTTCACGAACTCGTAGGCCAGCTCGCGCGTGCGGCGATCGCCGAGCGCGCCCTGCAGGAGCCCGTTGGCCTCGCGCAGCTCGAACTCATCGGTGAGGATGATCGCCAGCGACTGCGCCACGATCTTCGGATCGACGAACGCGCCCATCGCGCCGAGCAGGCGCTCGCGCTCGACGCGGTCGCTCGTCTTCTTGGCGTCGGCGTGCAGCCGATCGAACAGCTTCTGATCGCCGTTGCGGCTCGCCACCTCGAGCACGGCGCCGACGATCTCCGGCTCGATCGAGCCGTGCGCGTCGAGCCACTTCCACGCCAGCTCGGTCGCCTGCTTGAGCAGCTCCGCGTCGCGCCCGACGTCGGCGACCAGCGGCAGGAGGCCGCGCCGCAGCTGCTTGGTGTTGTCGTCCTCGCCGGCGTGCGCGCGCCAGGTCAGCTCGTGGGCCCGCGCCTGGTACTGCTTGCGCACGAAGCGCTCGTAGCTCGGCCGTAGCTTGCCCGGCACCATGTCATCGATGCTCGACACCACGCCGATCGACGCGTCGACCAGATAGCGGCTCTTGTCCTTCGACAGCGCCGCGACGAGATCGAGCGCCACGCCCTTCTGGACCTCGCCGCTGCCGACCAGCGCATTGACGTCGCCGATCAGCCAGACCCGCTCGGCGAGCGTGAGCTTGCTCGAGTTCGCGAGCAGGTGCGCGAGCAGATCGCCCTGCGGCCGCATGCGGTAGTAGCCCAGGCCCGCCTCGTTGGGTATCACCCACGCCGGGCAGCTCGGCGCCGACAGCGCGAGCTCGCCGGTCTCGCCGTCGAGGACCGTGCAGTCGTGCCCGGTCGCCGCCCCTGCGCCCCAGCGCACGCACAGCGGCACGTGCCACGTGCGCTTGGGATCGATGCGCGAGCCCACCGGCGCGTAGCGGCGCTGGCCGAGGCGCAGCGCCGGCGACTTGCCGCGCTCGCACGACAGCTCGAACGACACCGCCGGGATCCCACTCTGCAGCACGAACGAATCGAACCACGGGTGCACGTCCTTGCCGGCAGCGGCCGACATCGCGGTCACGAAGTCGTCGTAGGTCGCGTTGCCCCACGCATGCTTCGCGAGGTAGTCGCGCACGCCCTTCTGGAACGCGTCGGGGCCGATCGCGCGCTCGAGCATGGTCAGCACGCTCTCGCCTTTGCGATACGTGATGCCGTCGAACGCATTGGCGATGTCGTTGGCGGTCGCGATCGGCTGGCGGATCGTGCGCGCGCTGTCGAGGCTGTCGCCGGACATGACCTGGGTCTTGCTCACGACGCGCCCGACGGGAATCTCCCACTCCGGCTTCCACTGCTCGAGGATCTTGGTCGCCATCCAGGTCGCGAACGCCTCGTTGAGCCAGGTGTCGTCCCACCACGCGAGCGTGACGTAATCGCCGAACCACAGGTGCGCCATCTCGTGCGCCGCCGTGCCGGCGTAGCCGCGCTGGCGGTTGGTCGTGATCTCCTCGGGCTTGATCAGGATGGCGCTGTGGCGCCACGTGATGAGGCCCGGGTTCTCCATCGCGCCGCCGTTGAACACCGACACCGCGAGCATGTCGAGCTTGGGATACGGGTACGGCATCCCGAAGTAGTCCTCGAGCCGATCGAGCAGCGGCTTGGTGGCTTGCGCGGCGTAGCCGGCCTCCGCGCTGTGCCCGCGCGGCACCACGATGCGGATCGGCGCGCCGCCGCGGGTCTTGCCGGCATCGACCGCCTCGAACGGGCCGATCGCGAATGCGACCAGGTAGCTCGGCAGCGGCTTGGTCTCGGCGAACCGGACGGCCTTCATGCCGTTGGCCTCGGGCGTCTCCGCCTCGATCGGCGTGTTGGCGAGCGCGACCAGATCCTTCCGGGTGTGCAGCGTCAGCCGCCAGGGCACCTTGTACGACGGCTCGTCGAAGCACGGGAACGCCTGGCGCGCGTCGGTGGCCTCGAACTGGGTGAACGCATACCAGTCCTCGCCCTCCTGCGCGGTGTAGATGCCGTCGCCGTCGCCGCGGTGCATCTTGCCATGGTAGGTCGCGACCAGCGTCGCGCGGCCGGGCGCAACGGTGCGCGGCAGGACGAGGCCGATGAAGTCCTTGCCGCTGTACGTCGCTTGCGCAGGGATGCGCTCGCCGCCGACGACGAGCCTGGCGTCGTCGATCTGGATCTCGTTGCCGTCGAGCCACAGCGTGTCGAGCGGCGCGGTGATGTCGAGCTCGGTGGTGATCGCGCCGGTGAAGTCCTCGAGCGCCGGATCGATCGTCAGCTCCACGGTGTTGGCCAGCGGGCGCGCGCCGGCCGGCAGGCGCAGCGTCGGTGGCGTCGGCGCGGGGCGAGGCGCCGCGGCGGGCGAGCTGGGCGCGGCGGCCACCGGGGGCACGGTGGCCGGAGCACCGCCCGCACCGCAGCCGGCGAGCGCTGCGATCGCTGTGACTCGAAGCGTACGAAGAGTGATCATCGCGCGCAGCATATCTGGGGGGCCCCCGTGCGCCGGCGCGTAGTGTCGCGAGATCGGTCACGGCGCAGCGAGTCATTTGGCATCGCACTGCAGGACGCACGCCGCGCATCCGCCACATTGTGGCGTCAGCGACCAGTGCGCTGACGTAACCACCGTCGGAGAATGACCGAGCTTTCTCCGAGCGTGGCACGCGGGTTGTAGCGGGCGAGGTTATGCAGTCTCAGCCACTGGTCATCATGCCCCCGGCGCCGCCGGCTGGAACCTCCCGGCTCGGCTATGTCAGCGGGTCGGTAGGCAGTCCTCTGTGCCTGGCGGTGACGATGTTCGCCGGTTGCCTGGGACTGGGATACGCAGGGCTTCTGGGTGCAGCCGTCGCGGTGATCGCGGTGGTCGCCGTCGCGGCCAATGCGGCGCGCTTCGCGCGCGTGCGGCGGTACATCGACGAGCAAGCGCGTCTCCGCATCAAGACACGGCGCGAGCTCGGCCGGCTGAAGCAGCTCCGGGCGTGCGGAGCCGCTCGCCTGCGCCAGTACGGCGAGCTGCGCACGCTGGTCGACGAGGTCGAGCGCATCGACGCCGCCGAGGCCGAGCGCTTCGACCTGCAGGACTTGCTCGATCACTACGTCCGCGTGGCGGTCAGCCACCAGCGCTGCCTCGAATCGCTTCGGCTCGCCGGCGCCGATGCGCTCCCAGCGGCGACGCCGATCGGCGAGGCCACCAAGTCCCGCCGTCGCCGCGACATCCTGCAGCGACGGATCCGGCACCGCGACCAGTGCGCGCGGCGGATGGAGAAGCTGATCGACGAGCTCGAGGGCATCGACGAGCTGGTCCGCCTGGTCGCGCAGCGCACCGCGTGCCCGAGCTTCGACCTCGAGCTCGACCGCGAGATCGATCGCCGGCTGTGGGAGCTGGACGAGGTCGACGCCGCACTTCACCAGCTGTCGGCGTAGCGATCACATTGCGCTGTCGAGTTCGCTGAAACAGCTTGGAAATCGCGCTCAGCGTGCGAGGCGCGCGGCCGCGCTCGCACCCCTGCACCGAGCGCGTGCGCTCTCCCGTCGAGAAATCGCAAACCGACGTCGCAGGTCTTGCGCTGATCTCACGCTGCTTCACGCTGCGGCAGTCTAGAGTGGGGACGTCGTCATGGTCGACGCAGCTGACGTCGATGCCCTGCACCGCGAAGTCGAGCGCCTTCGAGGCGCCGCGGAACATGCCGAACGAAAGCTGCGCGCCCTCGACGCCGTCGCCGCGGTGCTCGCCGGCGAGACCACGATCGACGGCGGCATGCCGCGCGCGCTGGCCTCACTCGGG
>DATIPJ010000749.1:0-2732 GCA_035472155.1 Kofleriaceae bacterium | reverse complement strand
GTCGGAGAAGCGCGCACTGGCAGTGCGCGACTGGCTCGTGCAATGGGGCATCGCGCCGGGGCGGCTCGACGCGCGCGGTTTCGGCAGCGCCAAGCCGCTGGTGTCGCCCGATCAGCGCGGTGCCGCGAAGATCAACGACCGCGTCGAGCTCATCATCCTCGAGCGGAAGTAGCGCGCGCGAGGACGAGCGCGGTCACCGAGGCCGCTCCGGCGGCGCGCAGCGGCCGCGCGGCCGCGGCCAGCGTGGCGCCCGTGGTCATGACGTCATCGACGAGCACGACCGCGCGGCCGGCGAGCGGCCCGGTGGCCGCGAACGCACCGCGCACGTTGTCGGCGCGCTCGGCGGCCGGCAGGGTGCTCTGCGCAGGCGCATGGCGCGTGCGGCGCAGGGCGGCGACCGGCGGTGCGATGCCGGCGAGCGCGCACGCATGGTCGGCGAGCAGCCACGCGTGGTCGTAGCCGCGCGCGAATCGTCGCCGCCAGTGCAGCGGCACGGGCACGACGAGCGCACCGCGGTCGGCGGCCGCGGCCAGCGCGGGCGCCCACAGCGGCGCGACGTCGCGCGCGATGTGCGCACGGCCGGCGAACTTGAGCCGCCGGATCGCCGACGCGAGCTGACCGCCGAACCGCCAAGGCGCGGCGACGCCGTCGAGCGGCAGCGGGTTGACCGCGCAGCGCGCACAGGTCGCCGCGCGCTCGCCGGTCGGCTCGGCGCAGCTCGGGCACGCCGGCCCCATCTCTTCGAGCGATGCGCTGCAGGCGCTGCACAGCGTCTCGGCGGGCGCGCCGCACGCCGCGCACTGCGAACGAAAGATCCAATCGATCATGGGAGTGATATCGATCGGACGGAGCCGCGATACCCCAAGAAAACGCACGCGAATCATTCGAGTGTGTCCGATCGCGCACCGGTGTCCGATCGTCATCGGACAGCCGCCCTCGCCGGACAGCGTCCGGGCTCGCATCGCCGGCGCGAGCCGCTACACTGCCGCGCGTGATCGCACGCGCCCCGGCAGCCGACCCTTGCTACGTCTACGAGCCGGGGTTCATCGACGACGACGCGCGCCGCGAGATCCTCGCGTGGCTCGCGACGCTGTCGCCGCTGTGGGAGATGCGTTTCTCGACGCGCCGGCCGCTGCCGCCGGGCAAAGAGCAGCGCCCGCTGCTCCGGCCGGTGTACTGGCTCGGCAACTGGCAGTTCGCCTGTCTGGGCTACTACGAGCCGCCGCGGCGCATCCACGACGTGGCGGTCGCCGCGGAGCCATTTCCGCCCGTGCTGGCGCGACTGGTCGCGCAGATCGAGCGCCGCGTGCGCGAGGGCTTCCCGCCGCGCACGGTGCCGCGGCGCTGGCACCTCAACACATGCCTGGTGAACTTCTACGGCGACCGGCTCGAGGGCGACCGCGCGATCGACGCCGCGCGGGTCGGCGACCATCGCGACTTCGAGCCCGGGCCGGTCGGCTCGCTGTCGATCGGCGAGCGAGCGCGCTTCCAGTTCGTGCGGCGCGGCGCGCGCGATGCCCCGCCGGTGCGGACGCAGTGGCTCGAGGATGGCTCGCTGCAGGTGTTCGGCGGGCCGCACTGGAAGGACGAGCTCTTGCACCGCGTGCAGCGCGTCGACGACAAGCGCGCGCTCGACCTGCCGCCGGCGATCGCCGGGTTCCGCACGCGCCGCGTCAACTTCACGTTCCGCTACGTGCCCGACGAGCATGTCGTGCCGTTCGCGGCGCTGTCGCCGCGCGCGCGCATCGATGTGCGCGACTACGTGGCGACCCTGGCCGCCATCTCGCCGTTCTTTGCCGCGGCGCTCGCGAGCGAGCTGAATCCGCGACCCTGACCGCCGGCGCAGCCGAAAACCACGGAGGCCGCGGCCGATGCCATGCATCATCGGCCGCGGCCTTCTTCACGCCGCCCCACCTTCGTCGTTATCGATCTCGCCGGTCCAGTACACGTAGTCGCGCCATGCGTCCGGGACCGATCTCGTGCTCACCCGGATCTGGACCGACGGCATCCAGCTCGGCCGCAGCGGCACTGCGAGCAGCTTCATCTGCGCCTCGGCCGGCGTGCGGTTCGCCTTGCGGGCGTTGCACGTGTAGCAGCACGACACGATGTTCTCCCAGGTCGTGCGGCCGCAGCGCGAGCGCGGGATGACGTGGTCGTAGGTCAGGCCATCGATCGTGCACTTGGCACCGCAGTACTGGCAGCGGTGGCCATCGCGCGCGTAGATGTTGACGCGCGAGAACTTCACCGGCTTGGCATGGCGACGGTACGCCTTGCGCAGCCGGACGACGGCCGGGACCTGGATGATCATCGAGGTCGCACGGATCTGCGCGTCGTACTCCTCGACGACATCGACCTTGTCGAGGGTGAGGAGCGTGATCGCCCGCTGCCACGAGATGACCTTGATCGGCTCGTAGCCCTGCGACAGCAGTAGCGTTCGGGCTGTGGCACCTCCCTCCATTTCCGTCAGGCTCCTTTCCAGGCTGTTTCCAGGGGGTTGGATGTCGGGCCCTCGTACGTCGGCACAGGACTGTACCATTGGTGTACGACGAGCCGGTCGCGCGGGCCAGTTCGCCTGGACCGTGCGCGATCGATCACGTGCGAGATCGAACGATTTTCGTGCGGGAGACGGGAATCGAACCCGTGATTCCGGCGTGGCGTGCCGAGGTGTCACCACAACACTTCACCCGCGTCACCGTGATGTTCAGGCGGTCGGGGCACCGGCCGATCGTGGG
>DATIPJ010000748.1:0-2077 GCA_035472155.1 Kofleriaceae bacterium | reverse complement strand
CGGGCCGCACCAGCTGGTACTCGATCTCGTAGGGCTCGTCGGCGGTGACCAGGTGCGCGCGGATCGCGAGCATGTCGACCCGGCCGGCCAGCCCGAGCGCATCGATGAACGGCAGCCCGCGCTGATCGGGCGGCGGCGCGACGTCGAGCACGTGGTGGTAGGCGCGCAGCTCCTGGCCGCTGCGGCCGACCAGGACCTCGAAGTGGTCGTTGAAGCGCAGGAACTGGCCGTCGAGCGTGACGTGCGCGATCGCGATCGAGACGCTCTCCATCGTCGCCGACAGCCGCTGGGTCGCGGCGCTCAGGTCGCGCGCGATGACGCCGACGTAGGGCGTGCCGTCGACGGAGAACCCGGTGCCGCCGATCTCCCAGGCCGCGCGCCGACCGTCGCCGAGATCGATCTGGCGCACGAACGGCTGGCTGATCGTCGCGTCATGCCCGGTGCGCCGGATCCGCTCGTAGCCCGGCAGGTGCCGGAGCTCCGGCGGATTGAGCTCGCTCACCGAGCGCCCGATCAGCTCCGCGGCCGTCTGGTTGCGCGCGCGGGCCAGCGCCGGGTTGACGTAGACGATCTTGCCCTGCTCGTCGGTGATGGCGATGCGGTCGCCGGACTGCTTGACGAGCTCGAGGATGCGGCGCTCGGCGTGCCCGGGCACCGGCGCGGGCTCGTCGACCGCGGCGTCGCCGGTGCTCAGCGCGAGCCGGCGGTGCACGATCACGAGCTGCGCTGCGATCTCGGCGAGATCGAGCAGCCGGCGGCGGGCGAGGTGCGAGACCTCGAGCACGACGGGCGCGTAGACCGCGAGCGCGCCGAGCACGGCGCCCGCGTCGCGCAACCCGACGATCACCGCGCCGCGCATGTCGTCGGCGCGCAGCGCCGCCGCGCCCGCGATCCCGACGGCGAGATCGAGCACGCGCGGCGCCGCCTCGCCCGCAGCGTCGCCGGCGATCGCACGCAGCAGCGGTTCCTCGTCGACGACCGGCCAGCTCACGCCGCAACTGCCGAGCCGGGTCGCGCGCTCGTCGAACACCGTCACCGTCGCCACCGGGGCGTCGAGCATCCCGGCCGCGATCCGCGCGATCGCATCGAACTCGGCTGCCGGCGCAACCCGCTCCGTCATGCGCCCCCTTTCCAGGCCAGAGGCTGGCCATGGTGGGGCACGGTACCACGGTGCGCGCGACCCGCGAGACCAGCGCCTGCCGCGCATGCAGGCGCCATGGGTGCGGGCGCCATGGAAAGTTTCACGCCGCCTGGAACGCGCCTCGTGCGCTCCTATGATGATGCGATGAAACGACTGCCCGACGGCCTCGGCCCGATCGTCGCGCTCGATCGCCGGCTGGCCAGGCCGCTGCATCGCCAGCTCTACGACGGTTACCGAGAGGCCATCCTCGACGGACGCCTGCGCCCGGGGCAGCGCTTGCCCTCGACCCGCACGCTCGCCCACGACCTCGACGTCTCGCGCATCCCGGTCGTCACCGCGTTCGAGCAGCTGGTCGCCGAGGGCTACGTCGAGAGCCGCGTCGGTGCGGGCAGCTTCGTGTCGCCCGCGCTGCCGGCCCCGCCCGCGTCGGCGCCGGGGCCCGCCGCATCGGCGCGCCGCCCCGGACCGCGGCGCGTGCCGCCGAGCCCGCTGGCGACGCCGGACGAGCCGTGGCTCGAGCTGCGCGGTGCGTTCCGCGTCGGTCAGCCTGCGCTGGACGAGTTTCCCGCCGAGCTCTGGTCGCGGATGGTCGCGCGCCACGCGCGCAAGCTGTCGCGCCGCGACATGATGTACGGCGACCCGATGGGCTCGCGCGCGCTGCGCGAGGTGCTCGCGAGCCACCTGGGCACCGTGCGCTCGGTGCAGTGCACGGCGGACCAGATCATGATCGTCAGCGGCTCGCAGCAGGCGCTCGCGCTCGCCGGCCGCGCGCTGCTCACCGCGGGCGACGCGGTCTGGGTCGAGGAGCCCGGCTACGGCGGGGCGCGCGATGCCCTGCGGCTCGCCGGTGCGCGCATCGTCGGCGTGCCGATCGACGACGACGGCCTCGACGTCGCCGCGGGCATCGCTCGGGCCTCCGCCGCGCGCGCCGCGTAC
>DATIPJ010000747.1:0-6783 GCA_035472155.1 Kofleriaceae bacterium | reverse complement strand
TTGATCAGCGCCTCGTGCTTGGCGCCCGCGGCCGCCTTCCACTCGGCGAGCGCCTGCTTCCAGGTGTCGACGGTGAGCTGGCCGCGCGACGGCCCGACCGGCTCGTGGTTGCCCGGGGCGCAGTCGAGCTTGGCCTCCTCGAAGCAATGCGCGACCAGCTTCTGGTTGAGGTCGAGCACATAGGCGAGCTTGATCCCGTAGTCCTTCTTGCCGCCCGGGCCGTCCTTGGTGTCCTGGGCGACCGTCTGCTGGACCAGCGACAGGATGTCGGCGTCGCGGCCGCGGTCGATCAGCAGCTGCTCGACGGCGCGCGCGAACATCGGCGTGCCGAACTCGCCCGACGACTCACGGCCGGTGCGGAACACCTCGATCTGCTGCTTGGCCGACTCGTCGAACGCGCGCCGGATGTTCATGACGTTGAGCACGCCCGAACCGACGACCGTGACGACGATCAGCAGCGTCGTCGTCAAGGTCATCTTGACGGAGAGGCTCAAGCCTCCTCGAATGGCCATCCCTCGGGAGAATATACGGGCTGCGAGCGCTCTGCTACGATTTGTCAGTGGACCAGCTCGCCCCGGCGTTACAGCAGTTCCTGACCGAATTCAAGCGGGTCGCGAACGCCATTGTCGACAGCTACTTCATCGTCGACACCGAGCGCCGGATCGTCGATTTCAATCGCGCATTCTTCGCGCTGTTGCCCCGCCAGGTCGCCCGCGGCCTCAAGGGCAAGCGCTGCTACGAAGTGATCGATCTCAATATCTGCAAGAGCGATTGCATCGCCCAGAAGTGCTGGGCCGACAACCGCCACGTCCGGCTCGACGAGATCTCGGGCTCGATCATCGGCGAGGCCGCTGCGCAAAAGCTCAGGTTCATCCTGTCGGCCGTGCCGATCACCGATGAGAACGGCAATCACGTCGGCGCGCTGGAGATCCAGCGCAACGTCACCGATGAGGCCGTGGTCCAGGTCAAGTACCAGGAGATGCTCGAGACCGAGGCGCGCGAGCGCGAGCGGCTCGCCAACCAGGTGCGGATGCGCACCAAGGAGCTGCTCGAAACCAACCAGCTCCTGCTCAAGACCCAGAAGGAGCTGCTAGCTTACAAGAAGGGCCTGACGGTCTGACGTCGGACCACCCGCGGCAGCGAGCGGCAACGCGAGGCAATGGTGTCACGGCGTTGGACGCTGGGGGCCGGGTGTCTTTCTAAGCATCCTGGGGATGGCAGGACAGCGGTTGCCGTGAGCACCATCGAAACCCTCGACAGCCGATTCGCCCGCGACAGCTCGTCGGACCGTCGCCGCGACCGCGTCGCCACCGAGACACCTCGGCTGGTCGTCGTCCTCGAGTGCCGCCGCCCGACGGCCCTCGGCTGCCGGCTCATGCTCGACGGGCTCGACGAGGTCATCGTCGCCCGCCACACCTCGGGCTCCGGCCCGACGGCCGAACCCCTCGGATCGATGACACGGGGGCGCCGCATCGAGCGCAACATGCGCTGCGCCACCGTCTTCGTGGGCGACTTCCAGGTCTCGCGCCAGCACCTGGCGATCCGGCGCGTCGCCGCGGGCTGGCAGCTCGTCGACCTCGGCTCCAAGAACGGCACGGCGGTCAACGGCCGGCGGGTCGACACCGCGATGCTGGCCGACGGCGACATCATCGAGGCCGGCGGCGCGATGCTGATGTTTCTGGTCGGCGACCCCGGCCGCGGCGAGGCCCTCGACCGCGAGCTGGCCCCGCAGCCGGGCCCCGAGCCGCTGCGCACGCTCAGCCTCGACCTCGAGCGGCGGATCCAGCAGATCACCAAGATCGCGCCGGCCGACGTCCCCGTCCTGCTGCGCGGCGAGACCGGCACCGGCAAGGAGCTGATGGCGCGCGCGATCCACGACATCTCCGGCCGCCAGGGCCCGTTCGTGCCGATCAACTGCGGCGCTCTGCCGCGCGACCTCATCGAGAGCGAGCTGTTCGGCCACCGCCGCGGCGCGTTCTCGGGCGCGAACGAGGACCGCGAAGGCCTGATCCGCCACGCGCACCAGGGCACCCTCTTCCTCGACGAGATCGCCGAGCTGCCTCCCGACTCGCAGATCGCCCTGCTGCGCTTCCTCCAGGAAGGCGAGGTCCGCCCGGTGGGCGCGACCCACAGCGTCAAGGTCGACGTGCGCGTCGTCGCGGCGACCCACCAGGACGTCAAGCAGCGCCTGGTCGACGGCCGGTTCCGCAGCGACCTCTACGGCCGCCTCAGCGGCTTCGAGCTCACCCTGCCCCCGCTGCGCGACCGTCGCGAGGACCTGGGCCTCCTCATCGCCTCGATCCTCACGCGCGTCTGCCCCGATCCGTCGCAGATCTCGCTCAACAAGCCGGTCGCGCGCGCCCTGTTCCGCTACCCCTGGCCGCAGAACATCCGCGAGCTCGAGAACGCCCTCCGCGCCGCGGTCGGCCTCAGCGACGGCGGCGAGCTCCGCCTCGAGCACCTGTCCCGCGCGCTCCGCGAGCCAGAGCCGCCCCCGGGCGGCCCCTTGCTCACCACCAAGGATCGCGCGCTGCGCGAGCAGCTGATCGAGCTCCTGCGCGACTCGGGCGGCAACGTCTCCGCGGTCGCACGTGCGATGCAACGCGCACCGGTGCAGATCCGCCGCTGGTGCAACCGCCTGCAGATCGACGTCACCGACTTCCGGCACTGATGAGTCACGCCGGCGCCGCGGTCGGCGGCTCGGAGTCCCACAGCGGGAGCCGGCGCACGTCGACACCCTTGCGGGCCACGCAGCTCGCCTGGACGCCGCCCGGCGGTTGCGCGGCCGCGAGCGAGGCGACCCCGCGGTCGAACGCCGTGCCGATCGATCGCCCGTTGCCGAGCGCGCTGTACAGCTCGCCGGAGAATCGCCGCGCCGCCTCGTCGTGGACCGCGCCACACATGCCGACCACGCAGTCGACCCGCTGGCGTAGCGCGTTGGCCTGCTTGCGTCGGTAGCAGCCGCTGAGCACCACGACGCGCAGGCTGCGCGCGGCGGTCTCGATCATCCGGGTCAGCGCATGCGCCGGCACCGGCCGCGCGTTGCCCTGGGCATCCTGGAGGACCATGCCACCGCTGGCTCGCTCGCCTCCGGGGCTGCCGTGTCCGACCACGTGCAGGATCGTCGGGTCGAGCTCCGCGAGGTGCCCGGCGAGCTCCGCAACGGTCATTGCCCAGCGCGGCTCGAAGCGGAAGTTGTCGCGCAGCGGCGCGGCCGCCAGCGCGTGCTCGAGCGCCGAGCACTCGGCGACCAGCCAGTCCCGGCTCGCCTTGCGGGGGGTCGCCGCGACGAACAGGACCATCGCCGTCCTCGGAGTGGTCCGCCGCGTCGCACCGAGCTCGGCGAGCGTGCCGAGCTCCGGTCCACCGGCGCCGGGCAGCTCGCGGGCGAGCTTCCACCGGTCGTCCTCGGCCCGACGGGTGACCTTCTGGCGCAGCGTCGCGGGGTCGTCGGGATCTTCGTGCGAGAGCGCATCCCACGATACGTCCACGCCACGCCGCGCGGTGCTGCCGCCCGATCGCACCATGAATGGCAGCTCGTCGCGCTCCTCTGGGCGCCGTGCGCGCGAATCTACCGCCCAGCGATGCCAGTCCTGGCTCGCCGGCGCGTCTCGGCCCGACGGTGAATCCGGCGACCGCGTGTCGACCAGGATCGGCGCGCGGTACCCTGCCACCGTGGCGGCGCCCTCGGCGTTCGCGTCCGCCACCATGTTCGCGCACGCCAGATCGTCGCGCAGGTCGGGTGCGAGGGTGCCGCGCGCAGCGCCGCGGCCTGGGGCCAGCGCCATCCGTTCATCCAGCACGGCGAGCAGCCGCGCCTCGAACTTCGGATCGGCGGCTCGGGAGGGCGCATTGGTCTTGTCCCACGCGGCGAGGAGTGCCTTTTCATCCTCGGTAAATGCGACCGGGTCGTCGTCGTCCTCGTTGTCTTCGAATGGAGAGGCGGCACCCTCCGCGTCCTCCCGCACTGCATTGTCTCCGGAGTCGACCTCCTCGAATTCCATGATGTTCTTCATTGTTTTGCTCGCTGTTCTCTCATCGCTCGCTTGAGCTTGCCGAGCGCGCGATAGACAAGTCTCCGACTCTGCACCTTGCTCAGGTGAAACATCTCCTCAAAATCTGCATCTGAGAATCGATAGTAGTAATGAAAGACATAGAGAATGCGTTCTGCCGGCGACAGCGCCTGATGCGCACGCTCGAGCGGATCGCCGTCCCGTTCGGCGTCAGTCCGCTTCTGACCCAGGTGGTTATACGCGAGGCACCCCATGTTCATGCAGGTGAGCCGCCAGAGCTGATCGGGCGCGGTCGGGCGCATCTCCGCGGGCGATCGCTCGCGGACGCGCAGCGCGAGGTCGGAGATCGCCTTGCAGGCGAGCGTACCCGCATCCCGCGGCCCGACCAGCCGTGCCGCCAGGACGTGCAACGCGCGCGCGTGGTCGTGCAGAAATCGCCGGATCGCCTGGACCTGCTGGAGCCGCAAGGCGGCACGCTGCTCGTCGCGCCGCTGCTCGGCCTCCGCGGCTCCCGGGCCGCGACCGAACGCGTCGAGTGGATCCGATGGCGACCTTGCGGCGACCCCTTCGTCCGGCGGCTCCGATTTGCGTGGCATGCACGGACCAATCGCTGGAGGGCGTCAGAGCGTTGCAGGATTTGTTTCGCAGTGAAGTTCGCGACAACGCCGCGATCGCAGGTCGGAGCCTCGGCCGTGCGCTCGGGGGGATCGAGCGGCTGGGTCATGGGGCGATCCTCATGGCGTGCTTGAGCGCCTGGTTTGCGCGATGAACCAGCGAGCGGCTGGTCGCGCGGTTCCATCCCAGCGTGTTCTCGAAATCGGCGTCGGTGAAGCCGTAGTAGTGGTGCAAGACGTGCGCAGTGCGCTGGTCGGGCGTGAGCGCGGCGTACGCTTGCTCGACGCGCTCGATGTCGGGCGCCACGAACTGGGGTTGCGCCGCGTGGGCGTGGTCGATCGCGGGCGCGCGCTCGTCGCTGTGTGCGGTCAGGTCCTCGCGCCGGCGCTTCGTTCGCCGATGGTGGTCGTAGGCGCGCCATACGGTGAGCTGGTAGAGCAGCCGCGCCACGCCGTCCTCGCTCTCCAGCAGCGTCTCGATCTCGGGGACCGGAGTCTCCTGCATCCAGGACAGCAAGCTCACGAACGCATCGTGCGCGACATCATCGGCGTCGTTGCCGCCGACCAGCCGAGCACTGAGCAGGCGCAAGGCCCGCATGAACTGCACGTCGAGCTCGAGCCGCTTGGGCTCGTCGCGCGCGCAGGCCAGGCGCCAGGCCAGGATCTGCGCCAGGGCCTGCGTGGCCGGATCCTTGCGCGCGGCATCCAGTCGTTGCTCCAGCACCTGGAGGTCCTCGTCGTCCGGCTTCGGCGCCGGCTCGCGAGATCCCGGTTTTCGGGCCATGCCCGTCTATCGGGAGCAGAAGGCCGACTGTTGCAGCGTTTTTGCGCGGGTTTCATTCGGCGTCAGCGCGGTC
Organism: Kofleriaceae bacterium; assembly: GCA_035472155.1. Lineage (GTDB taxonomy): Bacteria > Myxococcota_A > Polyangia > Haliangiales > Haliangiaceae > JABFXX01. The sequence goes on along the minus strand of DATIPJ010000747.1, from coordinate 1,299 downwards.
ATCGCTGCGCGCAGGGCGGCGAGAAGATGGCTCGATCCAGTGAGTTGCGCGGATCGGTCGGAGTCAATCGCGCTCGACAGACCTCCGGCTGCGCCGCGTCCGCCGAGCGCGTTCCAGCGGAAGCGGAGATTTTTTCTTCCGCGCACCGCGCCGGGAGGAGCGCCGTCCGCCCGACCGGTCGCCCGAGGGTGCGCGCCGAGCAAGCAACCAGTACGCGAGCACGCCCGCCATCATCGCGGCGATGGCGGTCAGCGTGCTGCCTTGCGGGGCGAGGTCAGCGAGGAAGCGAAGGAGGGACTCGGCCGTCAACATCTTGCAGAGACATCGCGCGCAGCACCCGTTTCGTTGCGCGCGTCGCCGGCGTCATCGACGAGGAACGTCACCGCCGCGCAGGTGTGCGCTGGCGCCAACCCTGCCCGCGTGAGACGGACTGTCCACGCATGCCCCACTGAACTGATGGTCGTAATGCAATTGCGTAGTCGCAACTACCTCTCGGAGATGCAGATTGTAAAATATTCCAACGAATCAAGTGCCGCAAAATGCGCCGGCACGCGACTCGCACACACGATGTCGTACGGGATATACCCTTGTCAGATGGGGACTCGTAAGGAGGGGGAAGGCAAGGGGGCAGTACCGCAGCCGAGTTTGCCCGAAATCGCGGCGAGTCCGTCGCCGCTACCGGCGCCCAGCTTCCCGCATGGCCTGCCGGGCAGGGTTCGCTCGCGTGGAACCGAGATCGGCCCGGGCGCACCTGCGAAGCCCATCGTGACCACGAACGGGGTCTCGAAGGGCATGAGCGACGGGCGCCTCGAGAAGCTCGAGCGCCCGATTCCGGCGCCTCCGGCGCCCAGGCCGTTCAAGGCGAGCCTGCACTCATCGGGCGAGCGCGCGGCTGACTTCTGTCGTCTGGTGAAGCTGCTCGAGGCAGAGATGCGGATTCCGGTGTGGATGATCGTACAGGGCGACAACGAGCGCGGACCTTGGTCGGCGATGACGCCGCGGATCGCCGATGTGCTGCGCAGCAATCTGTTCAGGAATCCGGAGCCGCGGCTCGCGGTGCTGGTGCATTCGCCGGGCGGCTCGGCCACGTGCGCCTACCAGCTCGGTACCGCGTTCGCCCGGCGCCGCGATGGCTTCGTTTGCATCGTGCCGCGGTATGCCAAGAGCGCCGCGACCCTGATGGCGCTGGGGGCCGATCGCATCGTGCTCGGCCGGCTCGGCGAGCTCGGGCCGCTCGACGCGCAGATCGTGAACTCCGACCGCGACGAGTCGATGTCTGCGCTCGATGAGGTCCTCTCG
>DATIPJ010000746.1:0-2915 GCA_035472155.1 Kofleriaceae bacterium | reverse complement strand
GCCGCGCTCCAGCCCTGCTGCGCGACCTGCATGGTCGAGCGGAGCACCGGCTGGTCGGGGTTGGCGAAGTCGACCGTCGAGAGCGTGTAACCTCCCTGGTAGTTGCGGTCGTAGTTCTGGCCGATCACGTGCGCGGTCTTGCCGTCGGCGAAGTCGAGGTTCCAGCGCCCGTTGTCGGCGCCCCAGCCGTTGATCATGCCGTCGACGTCGATCGCGCCGCGCGGCACGATCGAGCCGGCCGGATCCGAGATGTCGATGTACTGCAGCGACGAATGGCTGCTCACGTTGCCCCCCACCGTGCCGGCCGACGCGAGCATGATCGCATCGGGCGTCACGTGGAACACGCCCGCGAAGCCGTCGTAGCGGATCGTGTCGACCTGCGCGATCGCGTGATTGGCAAAGCTCACCGACGACACGATCACCGCGGGCTGCCACGTCGACGGCCGCGCGATCGCGGCGTCGTCCCAGCCGTACGACCAGCCGAAGTCCTCGCTGACGGCATAGATGACGTCGCCGACCACGCGGTCGTCGCGCACCCACCCGCCGAGCTTGGCCTCGCCGATCGACTGGATGTTCGCCGGGTCGGTGGCATCGAGCCCGCGCACGATCGAGCCGTGGAACGGCGTGCCGTCGTCCATCCGCCCGAACCAGTCGCCGATCACGACCACGGCGATGCCGTTGCGCACGATCATGTCGACCGGGTCGCCGAAGATCGGCGAGCGCCCCAGCAGCCGCGGATGATCCGGGTCGGCCACGTCGAACACCATCAGCCCGCGGTACGAGTTCAGGTAGTAGAGGCGATTGCCTTCGAGCCGATAGAGGTCGGTTTCCTCGACGGTGCGCGGCGTGCTGGTCGGGCTTGGCGGCGCCGGCTCGCTCGGCGGCGGAGCCGTGGGGGCGGGGTCACCGGCGCCGCCCGCGGCATCTCCGCGCGCGCCGCTCACGCTGTTCGGCGGAGCCGATTCGAAGTCCGTCTGGCCGACCGAGCGGCCCTGGCTCGTCGCGTTGCAGGCCGCGAGGCTCGCGAGGCTCGCGAGGCTCGCAACGAGGGCAATCGAAGATAGGCGCATTTGCCGCGAGTATCGCTGCGACCGCGCCGCCGTGTCACCGATCTCGCAGCGACCGGCGCTAGCAAGCGCGAGCAGCGTCACGGGGTTCGGCAATCGGCCGCCATCGCGCCCACGTCCTCGAGCGAGCGGCGCTCGCGCCCGAGCGCGCTTTGGCGCGGAAAACACTCGGCGCGGCGTGTCTTTGTGAGCGTGACGACGCCGGCTGTCGGCGTTCGCCAACACCTCATCGGGATCTGGACGAGTGGCAGGGAGGTAGGACCATGAAGAAGATCAGAAAGCTCGGTCTCCAGCGGGAGACCGTCCGTCAGCTACAAGCCTCCGAGCTCGAGATAGCGGCCGGCGGCCTCAGCGGGAACCACTGCAGCTACGGCCTCACCGGCTGCGGCGCGTGCCCTCCACAGCGCCCGAGCCTCGCAATCAGCAACTGCAAGGCCTGCGCGAGCGACATCTGCACGTTCGAGTGAGCGCGGCCTGCAGCGGGCATGGTCAGAGGGTGCTTGCGCGCTGCGCGACGTGAGCCACGGGTCACGATCGATCACACGCGCGGCGTGACTGTAGTCCTGCACCGCCGCAACCGTTTCTCGCACCGACCTCCTCGTCGCGCGAACGTCCACGGGCATACTTCGACGGGGTGCTGCGCTGCTCGACGAGCATCGTCGACATCGTTTCAGCGCCGTGGAAGGGCATGCGGATGATCCGCGCGATGCTTGCAGTGACTGTCCTCGCCGCCGGCGTGCTCGCGGCTGGCTGCTCGTCCGCGCCTTCACCCGCGCCGACGCTGACCGCCCCCACCACCACCTCGAGCCCACCCGCCGCGCCAACGCGCAGCGCGGGCGCCTGCGTCGTCGCCGAGGACAAGCCCCCGCCGGCAGTCCCGTGGCACGACGTCGAGGCGCTGTGCGCCGCGCCCCATGGCACCGCCTGGGCGCCGCCGCGCTCGGGAGATCCAGATCAGCTCGCCGAGGCCGTGCAGTCGTTCCTGCGCGACGAGCGCTACAAGCAGCTCGGCTGGCTGCACGACGCCGACTGGCGGCTCACCGGCCGTTTCGACGGCTGCGCGTGCCCCGACGGAACCGCCAATGGCTGCGTCGCCGGCGTCAACAAGGGCCCACACCCGGCGGTGCGCATCTATTACTCGCCCGAGGTCATCGACTGGATGTGCAAGTACCGGCGCGGCGACAACGAGGCCCCCGATGCACCGCCGGTCGCCGATGGCGGCATGATCATCAAGGAGATGATGTCGCCGGCCGCCACGCGGCTCGCGCTCGTCCCCGGCTCGAATCGGCTCTGGATCGCGCCGATCCCAGGCAAGCCAGCCGATTACTACGATCGCGCCTTCGAGTCATGGACCGTGATCGTCAAGGATCGCGCCGCCTCCGCCGATGGCTGGTACTGGGCGTTCTACGACAAGACCAGCCCCGGCAATCCGCCGATCTGGGATCGCTGCGCGTTCACCCAGAAGCCGTACCCCGGCATGGACGGCGCCCCGGTGACCGCGCCGCCGGGCTGCCAGTGGCTGCCGACCTACTGGGACTACACCGTCAATGATCAGCAGTATCCCAATGCCCAGTTCGGTAACTACTGTGTCTATTGCCACGCTTCCGCACAGGGCCAATCGACGTTCGCCAGCTTTGTCAATCTCATGGGCACCGAGATCCAGTATCCCTGGCGCCCCAGCGCCGAGGCCGAGACCGAGGTCGACACCCACACCCACGCCTTGCGGCGCCGGGCACACAACCGCCGGCCGGCGAGCGCGGCGGCCACCGCCGGCCAGTGTCCCGGCAGCCCGTTCGCGTCGCCCGCCGCCGATGCGCTGCCGGGGTGGACGGCGGCATTCCCCGAGCT
>DATIPJ010000745.1:0-12030 GCA_035472155.1 Kofleriaceae bacterium | reverse complement strand
GTCTGCGGAATACGCGGAGGCGCTGCAACTACGCCACGTGGCGTTGAACAGGCGGCTGATCTTCGTCGAGGGCGTTCCGACGGAGTAGAGCCCGCGGCTGCGACACGGAGCGCGAGCGTCGCTACACTCGACCCGTGAACGCAGTCGAGCTCATCCTCATCCTGCTCGCCACATCGGTGGTGCTGGCGATCGGCGCCGACCGCCTGCGTCTGCCGTATCCGATCGTGCTCGTCGTCGGTGGCGTGGTGCTCGCGTTCGGGTCCGGGCTGCCCCGGGTCGCGATTCCGCCCGAGCTCGTGCTCGTGATCTTCTTGCCACCGCTGCTGTTCTCGGCGGCGTGGTTCACGTCATGGCGGGACTTCGCCGCGAACTGGCGCTCGATCGGGCTGCTCGCGATCGGCCTCGTGGTGGCCACCACGGTCGGTGTCGCCGCGGTGGCGCACGCGCTGGTCCCGGGGATGCCGTGGCCCGTCGCATTCGTGCTGGGCGCGATCGTGTCGCCGCCGGACGCCGTCGCGGCGACGGCCGTGATGCAGCGCCTTCACGTCCCGCGGTGGCTCGTGACCGTGCTCGAGGGCGAGAGCCTGGTCAACGACGCGACCGGGCTGGTCGCCTTCCAGGTCGCGCTCGGGGCGGTCCTGAGCGGCGGGTTCTCGGCGACCCACGCCCTCGGCCGATTCGCGATCGTCGCCGTCGGCGGGATCGCGTTCGGGCTCGTCGTCGGATGGCTGGTCGCGCAGGTGCACCGCCGGCTCGACGACTTCCTGATCGAGACCGTGATCAGCCTGCTCACCTCGTACGTCGCGTACATCCCGGCAGAGCACATCGGCGTCTCGGGCGTGCTCGCCACCGTCACCGCCGGTGGATTCCTCGGCTGGCGCAACGCCCAGCTGTTCTCGCCGCTGACGCGGCTCCGGAGCCGGAGCGTGTGGGCCGTCATCCTGTTCTTGTTCAACAGCCTGGTGTTCATCCTGATCGGGCTCGAGCTCGCCGGATCGCGCTCCCTGCTCGCCTCCGGCTCGACCGCGCGGCTGCTCGCATGGTGCGCGGCGATCGCCGGCACGACGATCGGCATCCGATTGCTGTGGGTGCCCGTCGTGATGTACCTGCCGTACCGGATCCGCATCCGGCTCCGGAACCACGCGGCGCCCGCCTCCGCGTGGAAGGAGACGGCGGTCGTGTCATGGACCGCGATGCGAGGCATCGTGTCCCTCGCGCTGGCGCTCGCCCTACCCCAGACGCTGTCCGACGGCTCGCCGTTTCCATTTCGCGATCTGCTCGTGCTGCTCATTTTTGCGGTCATCGTGGTGACCCTGCTCGGCCAGGGCCTGACCTTGCCGCTCTTGATCCGCGTACTGGGGTTCGTCGACGATGGCGCCGCGCTGCACCAGGAGCGCGAGGGCCTGTTGCGGGGGACCGAGCGCGCACTCGAACGCCTGCAGGAGCTCGATCAAACCTCGATCATCGTTCCCTGGCTGGTCGAGCGGCTGCGCGCGACCTACGAGGAGCGACTCAACCGATTACAGGCCAGCGTCCGCGATGATCCGGAGTGCCGGCTCATGGACGGCGAGAACCTCGCGTACCGGCGGCTTCGCGAGCAGCTGATCACCGCCGAGCGAGCCTCCGTCGTGGCGATGCGCAACCACGGCGAGATCTCCGAGGATGTGCTCCACAAGCTGCAGCAGGACCTCGATCTCGAGGCGCTTCAACCGCTTCGCTGATCAACCGGGCGGGTCGCCGCGTGCTGCTTCGAGCGCCGCGCGCAACGCGGCGAGGTCGGTGAGGCCGTCGTGCCGCCGCCCGTTGATGAAGAACCTGGGCGTCCCGCTCACGCCGCTCGCGATCCCGCCGAGGAAGTCCTCCTTCACTCGCGGGATCAGCCGATAGGACGCCCACGCGGTCTCCAGATCTCGAGCGTCGAGGCCGAGCGCAGTGGCCGCCGCGAGCAGCCCCCGATCATCGAGGCGGTCCTGATGCTCGAAGAGGTAGTCGTGCATGTCCCAGAACCGCCCTGCAAGCCCCGCCCACTCGGCGGTCTCTGCCGCACGCTGCGCGTGCACGTGAACATTGGTCAACGGAAAGTTTCGATAGACAAACGCCAGCTCCGACCCGAACGCCGCACAGAGCTCCTTCACCACGGGGTACGCGGTGGCGCAGTGCGGGCATTCGTAGTCGCCGTACTCCAGCAGCACCAGGGGCGCCGTCAGAGCCCCCCTCGTATGATCGCGTTCGCCGACAGGCGGCAGCTTCGCAGCGTGATCCGACATTGAGCCTCGACGACCGCAGTGAAGATGGCGCGGCCGGCGCCGGACTCTAGCGCACGCGACCCGGTTTCGCCGCGGAATGCGAGCGTTCGTACGTTCCGCGGCCCTGGCTCACGGCAGAAGCGCGGCGATGTCTGGCTTGGTGGTGACGAGCTTATCCTGGACCATCAGGTCGGCCGTCATGTTCATGGATTCGCGATCGATGCGCTGGGTCCACAATGGCAGGTTGAGCTTGTCGACGATCGCCTTGTCGATCTTCGTGTAGGTGAGCAGGATCGCGCGCGCCTCGTCGGGATGCTCCGACGCATAGGTCAGCGACTTGTTGATGGCGGCGGTGAAGCGCCGGACCACGTCGGGATTCTTTTGCGCGTATTCGGTGGTGGTGAAATAGGCGGCGATCATCAAGGTGGGCCGGATGTTTGCGAAGGTCCAGTCGAGGACGGTGGCGCCCTGGTTGCGGACCACGGTGAGGAACGGCTCGACGATACAGGCCGCGTCGACGCGCTTCTGATCGAGTGCCGCTGGCATCTCGGGAAACGAGACCTCGATGAGCTTGAGCTTGTCGGGATCACCGCCGGCCCTGCGCATGGCCGCGCGAACGGTGATCCCGACGATGTTGTTGATCTGGTTCACCGAGATGGTCTTGCCTTCGAGATCCTTCACCGTCTTCACGCTCGAGCCGGCGGGGACCACGATCCCGCCGAAGTCCTCGGGCGTGCCGGTCGAGAAGCTGCCGGCGGCGATCACCTTGAGTGGTAGGCCCTTGGTGTGGGCGAGCATCAGCGAGATCACGTTGGCGAATCCCAGCTGGCACTGACCACTCACGACGCAAGGCACGGCTTCGTGGCCGCCCGTCGTGCTCTGCACGGTGACATCGAGATTCTGCTCGGCGAAGAAGCCCTTGGCCTTCGCGAGGTGCAGCGGTGCAGTATCGACGATTGCGATCGCGGCGACCGTCACCTTGGTCGGTTCGGCGACCGTGGTCGACGGCTCCGCGGCCTTGGTCAACGGCGAGGCCTTGGTCTCCGATTCGGAGCCACCAGGCCGCGACCGGGAGCAGCCGCCGATGATTGCGAGCGCGACGACGAGCGGCGCCACCGCGCACCGGCGAGGAGGCCAAGAACATGACATCGAACCGACGCGGCGCATGCTGTCCCTCCTGGTCAAACGTCGTCGAGGCGCTGAAGCGTAACAAGGGCAAGGTGGGACGCAAGGAACATGCGGCTATTTCGCCAACTTCGGTGCTACACCTAAGGCGTTGCGCCGCCGTCTGCTGTTCGCGATCTCGATCCTGTTCTTCGCGCACCTCTATATCTGGTGGCGCTTCGTCCATGCGGCGCGCCTGCCGCTACCCTGGCACCTGCTCGCGACGGCCGCGATCGTCATCCTCGCGCCGAGCCTGCCGGCAGCGGCTTTCGGGCTCCGCGGGTTGCCGCGTGCGAAGGCCCGCCCGTTCGCCATCGTCGGGTACACGGGCTTCGGCCTCTCGGTCTATCTCTTGCTCACAGCCGGCTTGACCCACGTCCTGTGTGCGATCACCGGCCTCGCGCCGAGGGTAGCCGCGATCGCGGGCGTCGCGGCGGCGGCGCTCACGGTGATCTACGGCCTTGTCCACGTCGCCCGTGGACCGTTCGTGAAGCGCGTGCGGATCGCGCTTGCGAAGCTGCCCGCTGCGCACGACGGCTACACGATCGTGCAGCTGACGGATGTCCACATCGGGCGCGTGCTCGGTGAGCGCTTCGCGGCGGATGTGGTCGCCAAGGTGAACGAGCTCGAGCCAGACCTGATCGTGATCACCGGCGACCTGATCGACGGTCGCCTCGACGAGCTGCGCCGGCACGTCGAGCCGCTCCGCCAGCTGCGCGCGAAGCACGGTGTGCACGCCGTCACGGGCAACCACGAATACTACTGGAACCCGGGAGCGTGGCTCGAGCACCTGCGCTCGCTCGGCCTCCGCATCCTGCGCAACGAGCACGTCCGGATCGCGGACACGCTCGAGCTCGCCGGGGTCGATGACTCCAGCGCGACCGAGGACGTCCCGCGCGCCGTGAAGGGCTGCGATCCTGCGCTACCCATCGTGCTGCTCGCGCATCATCCTCGCACCGTCGCACGCGCGGCGGCCGCCGGCGTCGACCTTCAGCTCTCGGGCCACACCCACGGTGGCCAGCTCCTGCCCTTCGGCTGGCTGTCGCGCCTGTTCGACCCTCGCGTCGCCGGCCTTGGCCGATTCGGCGCAACATGGTTGTACGTGAGCGAGGGCACGGGCTTCTGGGGCCCGCCGATGCGCGTCGGAACGTCCTCGGAGATCACGCATATCACGCTCGTGCGCCCGTCGACATGAGTGGATGACTTCGATCCGGAGTGCTGCCCCGCCTGGAGGAGGCAAGCAAACGATCGGCCGCGGTGTGCATCTTGCCGTGGACGCCGTGGACGCCGTGGACGCGTCCACGCGCCACAAACACGCAGCCCTGCGCGATGAGCTCGTTTACGCTCTCGATCGCCGGAGAACCCGGAGAAGTTCGTTTTTCGACGAACCAAAACGAGCTCGAGAAAGGAGAGTCGCGATGAGGTTGAGATACTTCACCGTTGTTGGCGCCATGGCCGCGGCCGCCGTCGGCGTCTTGAGCGTCGTCACCACGTCGGCCGCCGACCGGGCTTCCCCGAAGCCATCCGAGCAGAGCTTGCGCGCGCTCGGGGCACGTCACGGCCTGTACGTCGGGACGGCTGTCGACATGCAGGCGCTCGATGATCCAGCGGAGCCTACCTACAGGTCGCTCGTCACCTCGCAGTTCTCGACGGTCACCGCCGAGAATGTCATGAAATGGGGGCTGCTCGAGCCGACACGGGGGACGTACGACTGGAAAGCGGCCGACGCGCTCATCGACTTCGCGCGCAAGAACAACCAGCGCGTGCGCGGTCATGTCCTGGTGTGGCAGAACCAGCTGCCGAAGTGGCTCACCGACGGGGTCGACTCGGGAGCCATCAGCAAGGACGATCTGCGCGCACTTCTCAAGAAGCACGTCACCGACGTTGTCGGGCACTTCAAGGGGAAGATCTGGCAGTGGGATGTCGTGAACGAGGCGCTGTCCGATCCGTGGGATACGCCGAACGAGATCCACTACAAAGGGTTCTGGAACGAGCACTACGGCCCCGGTTACATCGCCGACGCCTTCCGGTGGGCGCGAGCGGCCGACGCGGATGCGCTCTTGTTTTACAACGACTACAACCTCGAGGCGTTCGGCGACGGCGGCCCGAAAGACAAGGTCCAGTTCCTCTACAGCGAGGTGACCAAGCTGCTCTCCCAGGGCGTGCCGATCGACGGCATCGGCAGCCAGGGCCACCTCGCCACGCAATATGGCAACTACGACGCGCTGCAGATCGCCGACACGATCCAGCGGTTCACGGATCTCGGGCTCTCGTATGCCTTCACCGAGGTTGATGTTCGCAGTCAGATGACCGCCAAGGTCAAATCCGGCGACTCCGCGGAGGTGAATCCACGCCTGCAGGCGTCCGCCGCGAACTTCAGCGCGCTGCTGCAAGGGTGCCTGGCCAACCGGCATTGCCTGTCCTTCACGTTCTGGGGTTTCACCGACAAGCACTCCTGGATCCCGACCTGGGATTTCGGCTCCGGCAAAGGCGCCGAGAGCATCGGCACGCTCTACGACGAGAGCTACCGTCCGAAGCGGGCGCTCAACACGATCAAGGCCGACCTGTTCTATGCAGGCTCGCCCAACGTGGGGCCTCGCATCGCGGCTCGGCCGAAGCGCGAGCCTTCCCCTCGCTGACGCGCGAGCTCCCCAAGCCGGGCGCGATCGAGCGCGCGGGTGCGGCCGTGTCGGCCGCGGCGAGATCAGGTGGGCGGTACAGCGAGACCTGTAGGTGCGGCACCTTGGATCGTGTGGTGCGATAGTCTTACGGCTAGAGTCGCGTCGGTTGCATTCCTGCCAGTATTTGACAGTGACGTTGGAGAGCTCGCGACCCCACAGCTCACCGCTCCCGTCGAAAAATTCCACGCGGCATGTATGAGAGGATCGCCTCGCGGGAACGTGCGCGAGGCGCGAGGCGATGACCATCGTGAACACCAGCGGAGTCGTGCGTCTCCTGGGCTCCGATTGGAGCCCGCCCGAGGAATTCGACGAGTTCCGCATCGTGAGCCTGCTCGGCAGCGGCGCGAGCGGCGATGTGTACCTCGCGCACGATCTGCTGCTCGAGCGGCAAGTGGCCGTGAAGTTCGTGCGCGGCGTGAACGGCCCGGGGCTGCATGCGCGCGTCATCGAGGAAGCGCGTGCGATCGCGCGGCTGCAGCACCCCAATGTCGTGGCGGTGCATCGCGTCGCCGATCTGGCGGGCCATCCGTATCTGGTATCGGAGTACGTGGAGGGTCAGGCGCTCCAGCACGCGGAGCGGCCCATGTCGTGGCGGTCTGTGCTCGAGATCGCGCTCGACGTGGCGCGTGGGCTGGCCGCGGCGCACCGGCGCGGCGTGCTCCACCGCGACGTCAAGCCCGCAAATGTCGTCCTCACGCGCGAGGGCCGCGCCAAGCTGCTCGACTTCGGCCTGGCCACGATCACCGACGAGGGATCGTTCGATCCCCGGCCCGCCGCGGCGCAGTCGCCCGGACCTGCGCCTGCGCCGATCACGACCGACGAGAGCGCACCGTTCCAGGACGGAGCTGGGCAGCACCTGGCGGGAACGCCGCTGTACATGGCGCCGGAGATCTGGCGCGGTGAGCCGGCGACCCGGCAATCCGATCTGTACTCGCTCGGGATCGTCGTCTATGAGCTGCTCGCCGGTAAGGCGCCATTCCGCGATCTGGGGATCCTGGCGCTGAGCTGCGCGGTGCAGGAGGCGACGATTCCGCGCGTCACCGAGGTGGCGCCCGAGGTGGACCCGGCGCTGGCGTTGGTGGTGGATCAGCTGATCGCGCGCGATCCGGCGGATCGACTGGTGTCCGCCGATGCGCTGATCGTGGCGCTCGAGGAGTGCGCCGCTCCGTCGGGCAACGGGGCGTTCGCCAGCGACAATCCGTACCGCGGACTGGCGGCGTTCGAGGCGGAGCACGCGCCGCTGTTCTTCGGCCGCCGCAGCGAGATCCGCGAGCTGGCCGAGCGCGTGCGCGCCGAGCCGCTGGTCGTCGTCGGCGGCGACTCCGGGACCGGCAAGTCGTCGCTGTGCCGCGCGGGCGTCCTGCCCTGGCTGGCCAACCATGATGGCTGGTCGTGCGTCGAGGTGGTGCCCGGACGACACCCGGTGCGCGCGCTCGCGGCGGCGCTCGCACCGTGGACCAGCAGCGACGAGGCTGCGCTCGCGGAGCTGTTGCGCGACAGCCCCGACGCGGTCGCGCGAGAGATCCGGCGACGCATCATCGCGGAAGCGCGCCCGCCCGGCGGGCCCCCGACGCCGCCGCGCCGCCTGCTGCTGTTCGTGGACCAGCTCGAGGAGCTACTGACGCTCGCGCCACCCGAAGAGGTGGACGTGATCGCGACTGCGATCGCGGGGCTCGCGGTGCGCTCACCGTCGCTGCGCGTGCTTGCCACCGCGCGCTCCGACTTCCTGTCGCGACTCGCGACGCTGCCAGGCCTGGGCGACGAGCTAGCTCGCGGGCTGTACTTCCTGCGGCCGCTCAGCGCCGAGCATATTCGCGAGGTGATCGTCCGCCCGGCCGCCGCGCGCGGCGTGACGTACGAATCCGAAGACCTCGTCGAGACGCTCGTGACGCAGACCGATCACGCGCCCGGCGGGCTGCCGCTGCTGCAGTTCACGCTCGCCGAGCTGTGGGAGGTTCGCGAGGCCGGCTCCCGCACCATCCGCGGCGCGTCACTGGCGGCGATGGGCGGCGTCGCCGGCGCGCTGACCCGCCACGCCGACCGGGTCCTCGGTGGGCTGAACCCGAGCGAGCGCGCGGCTGCGCGCCGCATCCTGCTGCGGCTGGTGACCACCGAGGGTACGCGGACCCGCGCGACAGAGTCGGAGTTGCTCACCGATGGCCCCGAGGGCGATGCCCAGCGCGCGGCGCTCGAGACGCTGGTTCGCGGCCGCGTCCTGGTTGCGAGCAACGCGCAGGACGGCGGGTACGAGATCGCTCACGAGGCGCTGCTGACCAGCTGGTCGACGCTGCAGGACTGGCTGCAGCGCGACGCGGCCAACCAGGCGGTTCGCGAGCGCGTCGCGCATGCGGCCGCATCGTGGGAGCGCATGGGCCGCGTCGGCGAGCTGCTGTGGGGGCGGCGCCAGCTGGCCGAGACGCGCGCGCTCGATCCCGCGGTCCTGCCGGCGCGCGATGCCGCATTCCTCGCCGCCGCAGTGCGCGCGGTGCGCCGCCGTCGACTGCTCTGGGCGACCCTGATCTCGACGCTGGTCCTCGGCACGGTCGTCATCGGCGCGCAGATCCGCGCGCGCGCCCGGCAGGAGCTCGAGTCGATCGTGGAGGCCCAGGTCGCGTCGGCGCACGGCGCGCAGGCGAGCGCGCAGGAGACTGCGCGGCAACGCGACGTCGCCCGGAAGCGGGCGCTCGAGCTGTTCGACACCGGCAGCTGGAACGAAGGCGAGCGCGCGTGGACCGAGGTCGATGCGATGCGCGTCCGCGAGGAGCAGCAGTACCGGACTGCCTCGGAGCACCTCGACAGCATCCTGCTGCTCGACCCGCGCCGCGCCGGGGTGCGCGCGTGGGCCTCGGACCTCGCGCTCGAGCGTCTGCTGCGGGCAGAGCGCGATCATCGCCGCGACCTCGCCGTCGAGATGGCCTCGCGGCTCAATACCTTTGGCGACCATCACGACCTCGATCGCCGCCCTGCCAACGCGACGCTCCAGCTCGCGGTGTCACCCGCCGCGACGCGCGTGTGGCTCGAGAGCGGCAATCCGCAGGAGGCTCCGGTCGAAGTGAAGCCGCCGGTGATTGCGCTGCCACCGTCGTCCGTGGTGCTGGTGTTCCAGGCGCCGGGGCACGTGACTGCGCGGGTCCCGGTGCTCGCGGCGCGCGGCGAGACGCTGTCGCTGCGGGTCGACCTGCCGGCGCGCGATGCGGCACCGCCTGGGATGCTCTACGTACCTGCAGGGCGGTTCCAGTTCGGCGGCGACGATGGATCCGAGGGGGCGCGCAAGCTGCTCAACACCGTGCCGCTCCACGAGGTGTCGACCCGCGCGTACTACATCGGACAGCACGAGGTGACGTTTGGCGAGTGGATCGCGTATCTCGACGAGCTGCCGCCCGACGAGCGCCGCCGCCGGACGCCGCGATCGATCGCGGTGCCGTCGTGGGCGACCTTGGCGTCGTCGGTGGAGCTGACCGAGATCGGTCCGCGTCGCTGGCGGCTCAGCCTGACGCCGTCGACGCAGACGTACACCGCCGACACCGGCCAGCCGCTGCGGTACACGCGCAGGACCCGGCGCGCCGAACAGGACTGGATGCGGTTTCCGGTCTCCGGGGTTTCGTTCGACGATGCCAATGCATTCACGGCCTGGCTCGATCGCACCGGGCGCGTTCCGGGTGCGCGGCTGTGCGACGAGTACGAATGGGAGCGCGCCGCCCGCGGCGCCGACGCCCGGATGTATCCAGCGGGCCCCACGCTGGCACCCGACGACGCGAACATCGACGTCACGTACGGTCGCGATCCGCTCGCGTTCGGTCCGGACGAGGTCGGCTCGCACCCAGGCTCGCGCAGCCCGATCGGCGCCGACGACATGGCCGGCAACGTGTGGGAGCTGATGCGGTCTGTTCATACGCCGGGTATTCCCGCCGTTCGTGGCGGTTCCTGGTACCAGGGCGAGCTCAGCGCCCAGAGCGAGAACCGCGAAGACGGTGAGGTCAGTCAGCGCTCGGTGACCCTCGGTTTACGTCTCTGCGCCACGCCGCGGTAACGCGCCTCGCATTCACATTCGCATTCGCATTCGCACACATTCGCATTCGCATTCGCACACATTCGTATTCGCATTCGCGTTCCAGCAATCACGTCGAACAGGATGGGAGTTTTATGACCAGCTTCGTGTATCGAACTATTGTCCTCGGGATCGCTGCGCTCGGTACGTCGGCTTGCGCCGTGGAGTCCGCGGGCCAGGTCGATGATCAACCACTCGTGCAGATGCAGAGCAGTACGCTGCAGGGCATTCTGATGCAAGGCAACGTAGTACACAATATGACCATGCGCGGGTTCCGGTTCGCGGGAGCAACCCGCAACGGCACGGCGCTATCGAATTTTCGCCTCGAGAAAGGCGAGCTGGTCGCCGAGCAGGGCTCGGTCACGCTGCGAAATACTGCACTGATCAATACGCATCTGTTCGCGGAAGCCGAAAACAAGGGCGCTCACACGAGCGCCGTCGTCGAGTACCGGGTCGCCGCGATCGTCGCCGAGGATGCGATCTACGATCCGAGGAACACAGGAAATACCTTTCTCTACACCCTCGAACAGAACGTCGATAATACCGGGAACTGGCAACCCGCGTGTGCAGCGGACCATGAAGGCCGGAACGCTGCGATCCCGCTCGCCGACATCTGGGACGACAAGGGCAACCGGAATTCATCGGCCCCCTTGTTCACGCTCGCCTGTACGACCAGCTCGATCGGAGACTGCTATCGCTGGGGCTATCGTCCCTGGGTGGCTGGCTTCGGGAACTTGAAGATCGCGCACTGGGCATGCACGCGGGCCTCGCGCGCAGACTACTGTGGCGATGGCACGTTGCACACGGTGACCGGCACGATGATCAATCTGTGGGATGCCCTGCCGGGCGGACCGATCCAGGCGCAAGCCATGACGCCGCCGGGTATGACCTTCGAGGCAGCGTGGGACCAGAGCGGCGCGCTCTGTCTGAGCCACACACGCTGGGCGACCAGCACGGGATCGGCCCTCGCCGTGGAGTGCCCCAACAAGCTGCACCCCCCCGGCCATGGCTCTCCGTCGGTGTGTGACGACGTGGCGCAGGGAATGGCGGCACCCGGCAGCCCCCACCGACTCTTCAACCAGTCGGTCATCAACTAGTGATCGGTCTCGGCGCCCCGTCAGTCGTCGGCGGAGCACTCCCGCCGGTCGCGTAACGCAGTGAACCAGGCGAGCACCTGCGCCGTGCTCGCGAGGTTCGAGCCGATGTGATCGGTGTTACCGACGTCGACCAGCTCGACGCGAGATCCGCGTGCAGCAAGCTCCGTGCGGCACTGCCGGCTGAAGTCGATCGGCACGTCGGGATCGCCGCTCGCGGCGAACAGGCGCACCGGCGCTGCCGCGGCAAAGTCGCAGGTGCGATCGACGACCTCGAACGCCGCGGCGAGCCGGCCCCGGGGCTCGCCGAGCGCCGCGAGCGCGCTCCCGGTGAACAGATCGGAAGGGCTGCCCGGGAGGAACTGGACAGGTTCATCGACTCTCCATGAACAGTTGTTCGAGGGGAGTCCCCAGCACCGCCCATTGTGTTCAACCGCCGAAGCGATCGCTTTCAATCGGTGAACCTGCTCTTCACTTGCGTGAGTCCTTTGGCAACCACCTCGCGCTGGTAGTAGTCGGCCGCGGCAACGCTGGCGCCGTTTGCTTTCGCGAGCTCCTTGGCCACCATCGCGTCGAACGCCGCGAAGGTGCGCTCGCGGAGCGGACGCCCGTTGACGAAGAACGCCGGGGTCGAATTGATCCCGACCGTGGCGAGCTCGCGCTGCCCCGACTGGAGCCACTGCTGGCAGCTCTCGAGGTCCTTGGTGAGGCGGTCATGGTCGAGGCCGAGCGATGTCGCGACGGTCTCGAGGTTGGCGACCTGCTCGGGCTGTGCCTGCGGGCGGCCGTTGTCCGTC
>DATIPJ010000744.1:0-4405 GCA_035472155.1 Kofleriaceae bacterium | reverse complement strand
TCGCCGGCGATCGCTCGCTGGTCAACGTGCTCGCCCACGAGCTCGCCCACTCGTGGACCGGCAACCTGGTCACCAACGCCAACGCCGAGCACTTCTGGCTCAACGAAGGCTTCACGGTCTATGCGGAGCGCCGCATCCTCGAGGCCGTCTACGGCAGCGAGCTCGCAGAGCTCCACGCCGCCCTCGGCCGGCGCGACCTCGACCACGCCGTCGAGCGCTTCAAGGACCAACCGGCGATGACCCGCCTGCGCACCCAGCTCACCGGCATCGATCCCGACGAGGCCTTCTCGGAGATCCCGTACGAGAAGGGCTACTCGTTCCTGCGCGCCCTCGAGGAGCACGTCGGCCGCGACCGCTTCAACGCCTGGCTGGGCGACTACATCACCGCATTCCGCTTCCAGTCGATCACCACCGACGACTTCATCGCGCACATCTCTCGTGCCCTCCCCGGCGCGCTCGAGGCGGTGGGCGCCGCGCGCTGGCTCGACGGCGACGGCATCCCCGACAACGCACCGCGCCCGCGCTCGCAGCGTCTCGACGCGATCCGCGCCCTCGGCGACACGCTCCCCGACGCCGCGCTCGCCGCCTCCTGGTCCGCCACCGAGTGGCAGCTCTACCTCGACGCCGTGCCACGCCCCTCTCCCGCCGCGCACCTCCGCGCGCTCGACGAGCGCTTCGCCCTGAGTCGCAGCACCAACTACGAGATCCTCGTCGCCTGGCTGGTCCTCGCGCTGCGCTCGGGCTACGTCGACGTCCTGCCGCGCGTCGAAGACGTCCTCGGCGCGGTCGGCCGCATGAAGTACCTGCGACCGCTCTACGCCGCGATGGCCGCCGACGAGCGCAGCCGCCCCGCCGCGCGCCGCATCTTCGACCGCCTCCGCGACACCTACCACCCGATCGCGCGCCAGGTCGTCGAAGGCGTCCTGCGCGCAGCCGGCTAGCGGCGATCAGCCGCGCTCGCGGACCAGGGCGGCCATGGCGTGCTGGGCCGGATCGGGCCCCGCGTCCAGGCCTGCGGCGACGCCTGTGCGATCCTCCTGTGGGCGGTTCTGGCTGACCTTCCACTTGCCCTGCATGCGCGTGATCGGGATCTCGATGCCGACGATGGCGCGCAGCAGGCCGTCGATATAGCTCGCCGGCGCGTCGCTGACCTGCCACGGGACGGTGCCGGTGGCGCGCTGGTGGTCGCCTTCGTGGCGGGCGGTGAGGCGCTCGACGAGGGCGCGGAGCCAGGCCGGGTCCTCGACGGCGCGCAGCGTGCCGTGGGCGTGCACGGTGGCGTAGTTCCAGGTCGGGACGACTTTCCCCGTCGTCGCCTTGGTCGCGTAATACTGCGGTGTGATGTAGGCCTCGGGGCCCTGGAAGATCGCCATTGCCTCGACCTCGGCGCGATGGCCGCTCCAGGCGGCGTTGGCGCGCGCCACGTGGCCGCGCAGGGTGCCGAGCGGTCCCGCTGCCGGGTCGAGCTCCATCGGAATATGATTGGCGACCAACCCGGTGGCATCGACGGTGACCAGTGTCGCGAACGGATGGGCACGCATCAGGTCGTGCAGGACCTCGGTCCGGGTCTCGGCGAAGTGGTTCGGGAGATACATGGTGCCTCTGCCGCCAAGCTCCAGCGGCGCGCTATGATACGCGCTGTGAGTGTGGTCGCCGAAAGTGTTACCGAGCCGCCGCTGTTCGTCGACCTCGACGGCACGCTGGTCAAGACCGACCTGCTGCTGGAGTCGGCGCTCGTCCTGATCAAGACGCGGCCGCGCACGATCGTGCTGCTGTTTCTGTGGCTGTTGCGCGGGCGGGCGCACCTCAAGGCCGAGATCGCGCGCCGCGCCGACGTGCCCGCCGATACGCTGGTCTACGACGAGCGGCTGCTGGTCCGGCTCCGCGAGGAGCGCGACCGCGGCCGTCAGCTGGTACTCGCGACCGCGTCGAACCGCAAGTACGCCGATGCCGTGGCGGCGCACCTCGGGCTGTTTCATGGCGTGCTGGCGAGCGATGCCACGCGCAACCTCAAGGGGGAGCGCAAGCTCGAGGCGATCCTGGCGTACACCGACGGCCGGTCGTTCGATTACATCGGCAACGAGGCCGCCGATCTGCCGCTGTGGCGCAAGGCGCGCAAGGCGATCTGCGTCGACACGCCGGCGTCCGTGGTGCGCGCGGTGCGCGAATTCACCGAGCCCGACGAGATCGCGGCGCAGCGGCGCTCGTATCTGAAGCTGTTGATCCGCGCGGTCCGCGTGCATCAGTGGGCGAAGAACGCGCTGCTGTTCGTGCCGCTCATGGCGGCGCACCGGGTGCGCGATTTCGGCGCCGATGTTCGCGTGGTCGCGGCAACGGTCGCATTCTGCCTGTGCGCCTCGAGCGTGTACGTGCTGAACGACCTGACGGACCTGCGCTCGGACCGGCTGCATCCGCGCAAGCGCAAGCGCCCGTTCGCATCCGGGGAGCTGCCGCTGGTTCACGGCGTCTTGCTCGCGCCGCTGCTGCTGGCGACCAGCGCGACGATCGCGCTCACGCTGCTGCCGCGCGCGTACCTGCTCGTGCTCGCGATCTACTTCACGTCGACGCTGGCCTATAACTTTGCGGCGAAGGAGCTCGCGGTCTGGGACGTGATCCTGCTGGCCGGGCTGTATGTGGTGCGCGTGGTGGCCGGCGCCGCGGCCGTGCCGGTGCAGATGTCGTTCTGGCTGCTCGCGTTCTCCGGCTTCGTCTTCCTGTCGCTGGCGCTCGCCAAGCGCTACTCGGAGATGTTCACGCTGCAAAAGCTCGGGCAGGCGCAGGCGCACGGGCGCGGCTATCTCACCGACGACATGCCGATCCTGCAGTCGATGGGCGTGTCGAGCGGCTATCTCGCGGTGCTCGTGATGGCGCTGTACATCAACAGCTCCGAGGTCCATGCGCTGTACCCGCGCCCGTTCGCGCTGTGGGCGATCTGCCCACTCCTGATCTTCTGGATCAGTCGCGTGTGGGTCACCACGCATCGCGGGCAGATGCACGATGATCCGGTGGTGTTCGCGCTGCGCGACAACGTGAGCCTGGCGATCGGCGTGCTGACCATCGTGTGCGTCGTGCTCGGAACGCTCCCGGTGTAGCGCGGTCGATCGCATATAGGCGCGGTTGTTGCGAAGCGCCCTCGCCATGCGAGACGCGCTCGACGACAACGACGTTCAGCTCATGATGGCGTCTGTTGCCAAAGGCAACAATCGCACGTGCGCTGTTGCCATCAACAACGCCATCTACAACGCGATCGGGCTGTGCGCGGCTGCCGTGATGGTGTGCGCCGGTTGCGATGCCGCGAGCACCGACGCGCCGGCGTCGTCGGTGGCCATGGCCGCGGCGACCGACAGCTGGGTATTCCGCGGGACGCCCAACGACTGGGGCACCTCGCCGATGTCTGCGTCGAGCGTTACGGTGTTCACCGCGTGCCAGACGTTCGGTGGGGTCTCCGATCCGCGGTTCAAGATCGACCACTTCGGCGACTGGCGAGAGAGCTATCCCAGCCAGGATCTGCGCGTCGCCAACGGCAGCTATCAGATCAGCTTCGATTCGATCTCCAAGCAGATCACCCTGCAGTCGGTGGCGACATGCTCGAGCTCGCCGCCACCGCCACCACCGCCACCACCGCCGCCACCGCCGCCACCGAGCGGCGCCGACTTCCGCGAGCAGAGCATCTACTTCGTGATGACCGCCCGGTTCTTCGACGGGGATTCCAGCAATAACTATTACAATCGCGATCGGATCAAGCAGGGCGATCCGCAGTGGCGCGGTGACTTCAAGGGCCTGATCGTACAGCTCGATTACATCAAGGACCTCGGGTTCACGGCGATCTGGGTCACCCCGCCGATCGTGAACCGCAGCGGCCTCGATTATCACGGATATCACGCGTACGACTGGACCGCGGTCGATCCGCGGCTCGAGTCACCGGGCGCCACGTATCAGGACTTCATCACCGCGGCGCACGCCAAGGGCTTCAAGGTCGTGCAGGACGTGGTGATCAATCACTCGAGTCAGTACGGCATTCGCGGAAAGGTCTTCATCGATCACTTGCCGATCAAGTACTACCGGCCGGCCGGCGGGGCCTTCATCTCGAATGGCCCCTACCAGGGCAATCTCGGTGACTACGCGAGCCCGTTCCGCGAGGACAACGACAACCCGGTCGCACCGTCCTGGTTCGCCGCGCGCCAGACCAGCGACCCCGATGGCACGACGCCGCTGATCGATCCGCGCACCGGCGTGACCGTGCCGCTCGCCGGCTACGACCCGGGGCGGTTCTTCGGCGTCAACGCCGCGGGGCTCGATCCCGCCTGGTATCACCTCGATGGCTTCATGGCAGGCGGCGACTGGGAGAGCGCGTTTCCGCTCCAGCACAAGAGCCTGGCCGGCGACGCGATCGATCTCGCCACCG
>DATIPJ010000743.1:0-3938 GCA_035472155.1 Kofleriaceae bacterium | reverse complement strand
GCCCGAGATGGTGATCGCACCGCCGGCGAGCAGGTAGACCGCGCCACCACCGCCGCCACCCACGCCACCGCCGCCCCCGGTGCCGTCGCCATTGCCGCCGTTGCCGCCCGGGCAGCCGCCGACGAGCACCGTCGGCGCCGTGCCCGCGACGGGGTTGCCGTGTGCGACCTGGTTGCTGTTGCCGCCGCCGCCGCCCGCGCCGCCGAGGCTACCCAGGCTACCGCCGGCGCCGCCGCCGCCGCCGAAGCTCTGGTTGTTCCCGGCGCTTCGGCCCTGGGTCCCGTCGAGGTTGATCGCCGCGCAGCCGACGGCCGTGCGCGCGCCCGCGCCGAGCACCGGCATCGCGGCGATCAGCTCGCCGGCGTGGCTCGCGACATCGAGTGTTCCGGTGAGGGTGATCGTCTGCGTCGCGATCAGCACCAGCGGGTTGGTGGCAGCGGTCACGCTGCCGGTGGGCTCGACCGCGAAGGCGCGCACGGTGACGCCGCTCGGGACGGTGATCGTCGTGCCGGCGATGACGCACAGCGAGGGCCCGCTCGGCTGCGCCACGATCTCGGTGCAGCCGCCGGGCGCGACGGTGCCGCTGTTGATCGGCGCAGTACCCGACAGCGTCACGGCCGCGGTCGGCGCGCGCGACAGGCACACGCTGCCGAGCAGATGCTCACCGATGCAGAACGAGCCGTCGGGAGGCGTGCCATCGATGCCCGCGTCGATCGCAGTGCCTGCATCGCGCGTCAGGCAGGCGAAGCCATCGCCCGCCTGCTGGCAGGTCTGGCCGAGTGGGCAGCTGGCGGCTGCCGGGTCGCACGGCACGCCGCCGGAGACCGTGGGCGCGTAACACGCGGGCAGCGCGAGGAGCGCGTACAGGCCCGATCGCATGGCGGTCAACATACCGCCGGATCCCCAGGCCACCCGATCACACTTGATAGACGGCGCTGCGAAACCAACGTCCACCGATAACACGAACGCGGGGAGCGACGCGCAGCGTTATCGTCGACGGGCTGAGGCCGGGTAAGCGGACTTACTCTTGCACATCTTGTGCATTCACGCGGTGCGCATCACGGATTCGCCGGCCGCGATGACTGCATCGCGAGCAGCACGCGCAGCCGTCCGCGCCGCGCGCGCGACAGCTTGAGATCGGTCCCGTCGCGCAGTCGCACGCAGTGGTCGCCGTGCGCACTCGGACGCAGCTCGGTCACCCGATCGATCGCGACGATCGCCGAGCGATGGATGCGCATGAAGCGCTTGGGATCGAGCCGCGCCTCGAGGTCGCGCATCGGCTCGCGCAGGAGGTACGACTTCTTGCCGACGTGGAGCTGCACGTAGTAATCGGCGGCCTCGATCCAGTCGATGTCGGCCAGCGGCACGAACACCGTGCGCCCGCCGTCGCGGATCGCGATCCGCTCGAGCGGCTCGGGCGCGGGCTGCTTCTCGATCGGCCCGGTCCCCGACACCGCGTTCACGAGCTCGGTCGCGATGTGATCGAGCCGCGCGTGGCGGATGCGATCCTTGGCGCGCTCGACGGCGCGGTGGAACCGGCGGTCGTCGAACGGCTTGAGCACGTAGTCGAGCGCCTGGACGTCGAACGCCTCGATCGCGTAGGTGTCGTAGGCGGTCACGAACACCACGACGAACGGCCGGTTCTCGCCCACCGCCTCGAGCACCTCGAAGCCGTTCATCCGCGGCATCTGGACGTCGAGGAACACCAGGTCCGGCGCGCGCGCTGCGATCGCCGACACCGCGTCGACGCCCGAGGCGCACTCGCCGACCAGCTCGATCTCCGGATCGCTGCCGAGCAGCACGCGGATGCTCGCCCGCGCCATCTGCTCGTCGTCGACGATCAGCGTGCGGATCGGACGCGCCAGGCCGGTCACGACAGCACCGCCGGCTCGTGGTGGAGCGGGATCTCGATGATCGCCGACGTGCCGGCGGGGCCCTGCGCGAGCTCGAAGCGGTGCACGCCGCCGTACAGCCGCTCGAGCCGGGCCCGCGTGTTGGTGAGGCCGATGCCGAGGCTGTCGCCCTCGTGCGGCTCGGCGTCGCCGCTATCGCACACCTCCATGCGCAGCGTCGAGTCGACGCGCTGCACGCTGACCGCGACCCGGCCGGTCGTGGCGCCGACCCCGTGGCGGACGGCATTCTCGACCAGCGGCTGCAAGATCAGGTTTGGCACCAGCGCATCCTCGACGCCGGGCTCCACGCTGACGTCGACCGCCAGCCGGTCGCCGAACCGCACCTGCTCGATCTGCAGGTAGCGCTGGATGACCTCGAGCTCTTGCCGCACCGGGACCTCCTGCGCGCCATCGCTGCGCAGGAGGAGCCGTAACAGGTCGCCGAGCCCGGCGAGCATCGTCGTCGCGGCGTCCTTGTCGTCGGTCCGGACCAACCCGGAGATCGTGTTGAGTGCATTGAACAAAAAATGCGGACGGATTTGCATCTGTAATGCCTGGAGCTGAGCGCGGCTGACCTGCGCCTCGAGCTCGGAGGCGCGCACGCGTCGGTCGATGTACAACCTGTAGTAGTGGGCGGCGCGTTCGACCGCGACGATGCCGCCGTAAAAGAAGGCGTCGATGAACGAGTAGCGCCACATCTGTTGCCAGAACGTGAGCGGCTTGCCGTTCGCTGTGGGGCTGAGCCACATGTTGAGCAGGCCGTCGACCGCGAGCACGACGACGAGCACCATCGCGTGCACCACCACCGCCTCGACCCACGTCTTGCGCTCGAGGGGAAACCGCCGGCTGAGCGCGAGGATCGGCGGCGTGGCCGCGGTCCAGACCGGGATGATGCCGAGCGTCACCCAGAACCAGCCCGGGCGCGGTGCGATCTCGCCCGAGCGCGTGCGCAGGTAGAGCGACAGCGCGCTCGCCAGCGCGACCACCGTCCACACGCCGGCGGTGATCGCATGCACGCGCAAGCGAGGCATCGGACGCGGCGGCACGGGGCGGGGCGTCATCGGAGCGGTTCGAGCATGGCTCCAGTGGTCGCCGGGCACCAGGGTCATCGCGGAAGGCTGATGATGAGATGGCCGAGCGCACCATGCGCGACCATGCAGCCAGCTGCGGGAATTGCGCAGTGAATGGCGACTGCGCGTGGGTGAGTGGACCACGCTGCGGCAGCGCTGCGACGGCGTGCGACGCTATCTCGTCGAGATTTCGTGGCTAGCGCCGGGCCGCGCGCTCTGCGAATGATCGGCCCATGAGATCGAACACCCACCTGCTCTGCCTCTCAGCTCTGGCAGCGTGCGCGTCCGCGCCGTCGGAGACTCGCCCGGCCGCGCCCGCGCCCGGCGCGACGGGCATCGATCTCGCCGGCATGGACCGCACGGCCAAGCCCGGCGACGACTTCTGGGCCTACGCCAACGGCGGCTGGCTCAAGACCCACGAGATACCGCCCGATCGCTCGTCGTACGGCACCGGCGCGATCGTCGCCGAGCTCACCGCCAAGCGCACCGCCGAGCTGGTCTCCGAGGCCGCCAAGGGCGCCGCGCCGGGCTCGGACGAGCGCAAGATCGGCGACTACTACGCGAGCTACCTCGACGAGGCCGGCATCAACGCCAAGGGCATCGCGCCGCTCAAGCCCGCGCTCGAGCGCATCACCGGCATCAGCGACGCGCACGCGCTCGCCCGCGTGCTCGGCGGAAACCTGCGCGCCGACGTCGACGTCCTCAACAACACCAACTTCGATACCGACAACCTGTTCGGCGTGTGGGTCGCCGCGGACCTCAGCGATCCGGCGCGCTATGCCGTGTTCCTGCTCCAGGGTGGGCTCGGGCTGCCCGATCGCGACTACTACCTCGACGCCTCGCCGCGCATGGCCGACATCCGCGACAAGTACCGCGCGCACGTCGCCGCGGTGTTCGGGCTCGCCGGCATCGCCGACAGCGACGCCCACGCGACCCGCGTGCTCGATCTCGAGACCAAGATCGCCCAGGCCCATCT
>DATIPJ010000742.1:0-7949 GCA_035472155.1 Kofleriaceae bacterium | reverse complement strand
GAGGGAATGCAGCACGATCGACGAGACCGTCCGCACCTCGGACCCTTTGTCGAGGCGCTTGCCGCGCTATCGAAGTGCGCGTCGCTGTGATTGCAGCACGCGGTTGGCCCGAGTCCGGAACCGTTGGATGATCAGCGCTGGGTGCGCAGGCGCTGCCAGATGAAGTAGATGGGGACGCCGACGGCGATGATGACGGTGCCGGCGATGGCGTTGGTGGGGTCGTCGACGAAGAGGTTGAGGACGATGCCGGCGCCGGCGAGGGTGAAGACGAGAGGAACGACGGGGTAGAGCGGGGTCTTGTAGGGGCGCGGGGCGTCGGGGCGGGTGCGGCGGAAGACGATGAGGGCGACGCCGGCGAGGGCGAAGAAGATCCAGTCGGCGAAGACGGCGTAGCCGAGGAGGCGGTCGTAGCTGTTGAGGAGGGCGAAGCCGGCGGCGAGGATGCCCTGGGTGGCGATCGCGGCGACGGGGACGTGGGTGCGCGGAGAGACGCGCGCGACGAAGTCGAAGAACAGGCCGTCCTGGGCCATCGCGTAGTAGACGCGTGGGGCGGTCATGAGGGCGAGGTTGAGAAAGCCGAAGGTGGAGATGATGACGAGGATCGAGAGGGCGTCGGCGCCGCGCGGGCCGAGGACCTGGGTGGCGAGCGCGGCGGCGGGGGTGGGGGTGGCGGCGAGGGTGGGCGCCGAGAGGACGTGGACGTAGGCGACGTTGGCGGCGAGGTAGACGGTGATGACGATGGCGACGCCGATGAGGATGGCGCGCGGCAGGTTGCGCTCGGGGTCGCGCATCTCCTCGACGACGAAGTTGGAGTTTTGCCAGCCGCCGTAGGCGAACATGGCGGGGACGAGGCCCGCGAGGAAGGCGGAGACGAGGCCCGCGCCGTGGAGGCGGGGCGGGATGAGAGGCTCGAAGGTGATGCCGGAGTGGTCGGCGAGGGCGAACGCGGCGATGACGAGGATGGCGATCGCGGCGGTCTTGCCCAGGGTGATGATGTTGATGAGGACTGCGCCCGGCTTGATGCCCGAGGAGTGGAAGACGACGAGGGCAAGGAGGATCGCGATGCCGATCGGGGTGGCAGCGGAGGTCGGCAGGCCGAGGAGGGTCGCGAGGTACTGGCCGCAGGCGACAGCGACCGCGGCGGTGGCGCCGGACTGGATGATGAAGAGCAGCGACCAGCCGTGAAGGAAGCCAACGAGCGGATGAAAAGCTTCGCGGAAGAAGGCGTATTGACCGCCCACGCGCGGCAGCACGGTGCTGAGCTCGGCGAACACGAAGGCGCCGCACAGGGCGATGATGCCGCCCGCGAGCCACACGGCGAGGATGAGGAAGGGAGTGTCGACCTTCTGGGCGACGACGTAGGGGTTGATGAAGATGCCTGAACCGATGATGCCGCTGACGACGATCATGGTCGCGTCGAGCGGACCGAGCTTGCGGGCGAGCGGCACGGCCGCAGCGTACAGAGGTCGGGGCAGGAATGGCTACGCCGACGGGAGCGTTGTGCACGTCCGGTAGCGCCGGATCGGAGGGCGAGGTTGTGTGCGAGTTCACAACACGAAGACAGTGCGATTCGCAGTAATTGCGTTCGCTGTGCGGTAACCGCACAGGGCGTCGATCGCGCAGTTCTGTTCGATACGTGCCGTTGTGTCTGTCGCTTCTGGCCGGCAACCTGCAAGGAGGTGACGCAGTCTAGTTACCGAGGTGCTCATGATGCGCTGGATGATAGTTGCCTTGCTGATGGCTGCGTGCACGTCGAGCTCGTCGAGCGGAATTGCCGCATCGGAGGTCGTGTGTCCTCCGGACTCGACACTCACCTACGAGAGTTTCGGCTCTGCATTTCTGAGCGACAATTGCCTGTCTTGTCATACGTCGAAAGAGCGGCCCCCGTTGACGACTCGGGCGGCTGTGGTAGCGAACAAGGACAACATCGTGAGTGCTGCCGTGACGAGCACAACGATGCCGGCGGATGGCGCCATGGCGATCGAGGAGCGTCAGCTGCTTGGTGAATGGCTGGCGTGCGGCGCGCCCTGACGGTGGCGTCGTGACGGTCGGGCGGCTCAGCGGATGATGGGATAGCGGCGCTGGTTCCAGGCGCGCATGCCGCCGCGCATGGAGGCGACCTGCTCGAAGCCCAGGCGCGACAGGCAGAGCGCGGCTTTGCCGGAGCGGCCGCCCGAGCGGCAGACGAAGACGATCGGGTGGTCGCGCGGCGCGGCCTCGAGCGGGCCGGGGACCTGGGCGAGGGGCAGCGGCTCGGCGCCGTCGATGTGGCCGAGCTCGCCGAGGAGCTCGTCCGGCTCGCGGACGTCGACCAGGCGGACCTCGCGGCCGTGGAGGGCGACCCACTCGGGGGCGACCTCGGGGATACCGCCCACGCTGATCTCGACCGGGGCCCAGCGCCGCGCGGGGATGGGCTCGGCGGTGGCGACCGCGAGGCCGCAGCGGACGTTGCGGGGGAGGGCGACGTCGATGTACTTCGGGTACGCGAGGGTGAGCTCGTGCATGATCTCGACGAAGCGCGCCTCGTCATTGCCGCGGCCGAGGCGCGGATTGAGCCGGCGCTCCTCGTCGACGGTCGAGACCGTGCGGCCCTTGTAGTCGTGGGCCGGGTAGATGAGGGTCGGGCCGGGGAGGGCGAACAGCTTGCCGTGGACGGAGCGGTAGAGCTCGTGCGGGTCGCCCTCCTGGAAGTCGGTGCGGCCGCAGCCGCGGATGAGGAGGGCGTCGCCGGTGAAGGCCATGGTGCGATCGCCGAGGACGAAGCTGATGCAGCCCGAGGTGTGGCCGGGGGTCTCGAGGACGGAGAAGCCGTGCGCGCCGAAATGGAGCTCGTCGCCCTCCTTGACCAGGATGTCGGCGCAGCCCACGCCGGCGCGCTCGGAGACGACGGTGGTGGTGCCGATGCGCTCGCGCAGCGAGCCGAGGGCCGTGACGTGATCGGCGTGGACGTGGGTGTCGAGCGCGTAGCGGACGTGGAGCTCGAGCTCCTCGATCACGGTGAGGTCGCGCTCGATCTGGGTGAGCACGGGATCGATGATCACGGCGTCGCGCGTCGCCTCGTCGGCGAGCAGGTACGTGTACGTCGAGGTCTCGGAGTCGAAGAGCTGGCGAAACAGCATCGCTACTCCATGGCGTGTCGCCGGTGCAGTTACCGCCCGCGCGATGTGCGCGTGTGGCAGCTTGATGGTAACCGCCGTGACCTGTGCTCGCGCCGGTGCGGCCCGCGCGGCGGGCGAATCATCCGGCATATTGGCCTTTGCGGCGCCAAAGGCGGATGACCGGCCGCACGGCAGGGTATGTTGGTCGCATGGCGTCCTCGTCGCAGCGCAACTTGCTCGGCCTGCCGCTGTCGCCGTGCTCCACGCGGCCGATCACTGGATTCTTTCGCACAGGCTGTTGCGAGACCGACGAGCAAGACGTGGGTCGGCACGTCGTGTGCGCCGTGATGACCGAGGAGTTCCTCGCATTCTCGGCGCGGCGCGGGAACGATCTATCGACGCCGCGCCCGGGGTTCGCGGGGCTGCGGCCCGGCGATCGCTGGTGCGTGTGCGCGGCGCGCTGGAAGGAGGCGCTCGATGAGAACGTCGCGCCGCCGGTACTTCTCGCATCGACGCACGAATCCGCGACGGAGGTCCTCGACCGCGCCGCGCTATTCGCGCACGCACTGGATCCGCAATCGCTGAACTGATGGGCGCGACCGTCATCGCGGCCCGATCGCATCGGCCCGCGAATCGGCGGCGGGTGGTGGCATCCCCGGCAATCGGCGGTGAGTGAGAGGTGAGCCACGCGATGGATGGCGCACGCGGGTTCGCGGCGCGACAAGGAGTGCGCGCGTTCGTCCAAGGTGAGTGACGCGTCGAACCCGATGAGTATTCATCGGGATCCCGGAGGTTGACTTGCTTTGCGGGCGGCAGCGCGCGACCGTCGAAGTAACGCGAAGCGGAGGGTGGTGCGTTGGTACCCGAGCTCGTGGAGGATCCGTGAAGGCCCATCGCTTGCTCTCCGCGATTTCTCGGTCGTCCGTGCGCGGCGTTCCACGCGGAACGGACGAGGCTCGCGCGAATCGCTCGCTCGCGCTGACGGTACGAGATGGCTTCAGACACGCCGCCGAGCCGGTCGCTCGCCCACCGCGCGGCCTTGGCGGTGCGCGGGTACGGGCCGTGGTACGAGCACCAGAACCTGCGCGACGATCGCGCCGAGGCCTTCACGTCGCTGCTCGACGAAGGCGTGCACACGTACGAGTACGTGGCGCGCGCGACGACGCCCGGGCGATTCGCAGCGGCGGCGCCCAGGGGCGGAGGAAATGTACATGCCCGAGACGTTCGGGCGCGGCGCGAGCGATCGCGTGGTGGTCGAGTGAGTAAGATGAATACCGGACCGAGCGGTGAAGCGCGGGACGGTCGGAAGAACAAGGAGAACCCGTGACCCGACGCAGAAGCTCGACGAGCGCGTTCGCAGGGCTGGCGATGCTGGCCCAGCTACTCTCGTGCGGCGGCCGCAGCAGCGGCACGCAGACCAACCTCGGTAGCGCCTCGCCGGTGGCCGACCAGGTGCTCGTGCAGAGCAAGGACCTGCCCGATGGGATCGATCTGCGGCTGTCGAATGGCAAGCAGGGGCCGCCCGCGTTCGATCGCGCGCGGCTCGCGCCGGCCAAGCGGCTGCCCGAGACGGATGTCGCGGCGCTGCTCGCGCGCACCAAGCCGCTCGCTGCCCAGCCGGCAGACACGACGAGCTTCGCGCTCCGTCCCGGCTCGCAGCCGCCGCCGCGCACCGGCGAGACGATCAAGACGTCGTTTCCGGCGCCGCCGTCGTCGCTGCTGCCGCCCGCGGCGAGCGACGCGGGCAAGGACCTCCAGGTGGTGCGCTTCATGCCCGAGGGCAAGGTGCCGCTCGCGCCCGAGCTGAGCGTCACGTTCAGCCAGCCGATGGTCGCGGTGACCTCGCAGAACGACGCGGCGCAGACCACGCCGGTCAAGCTCACGCCCCAGCCGCCCGGCAAATGGCGCTGGATCGGCACGCGCACGATCCTGTTCGACCCCGAGGTCCGCTTCCCGCAGGCGACGACGTACACCGTCGAGATCGCTGCCGGGACCCGGAGCGCCACCGGCGGTGCGCTGCAGGCGGCCAAGCGGTTCACGTTCGAGACGCCGCCGCCCAGCCTGGTGGAAAAATATCCCGATGACTCGCTCGCGCAGCGGCTCGACGTGCCGATGTTCGTGCGGTTCGATCAGAAGATCGATCCCGCGGCGGTGCTGGCGCACGTCAAGGTCACCGCGGGCGCGGGGCCCGTGCCGCTGCGGTTGCTCGACGCCGCCGAGATCGCCAAGGACAAGGCGCTCTCCGCGCGGATCGCGGCGCTCGCGACCGACGATGGCCAGGGCGCGCAGGACGGCCGGTGGCTGGCGTTTCGCGCGACCCAGCCGTTCCCCGCGGCGTCGGCCATCACCGTCGAGCTGGCGGCAGGCACGCCGTCGGCCGAGGGGCCCAACAAGACGCCCGCGGCGCAGTCGTTCTCGTTCCGCACCTATGCGCCGCTCAAGATCGAGAAGTCGGAGTGCGGCTATCGCGGCGAGTGCCGCCCCGGCATGCCGTTCGTCATCCAGCTCAACAACCCGATCGACACCGACAAGCTCGACGCATCGCAGCTGGCGATCGAGCCGGCGATCCCCGACGTGCAGGTCATCCCGCAGGGCCCGCATCTGTACGTGCAGGGCGTCACCGCGCCGCACACGCGCTACCGCGTCGTGGTCTCGGGCACGCTCACCGACGAGTTCGGCCAGACGCTGGGCAAGGACCACCCGCTGTCGTTCGAGGTCGGCGCGGCGTATCCCACGTTCTTCGGCCCGGCGGGCATCGTCGTGCTCGATCCGGCGGCGAAGCGCCCGGCGCTGCAGTTCTTCAGCACCAACTACGAGCAGCTGAAGGTCAAGCTCTACCGCGTGACCGAGGCCGACTACGACGGCTTCGTGACGTACCTGAACAACCAGTGGAACCACGATCACCCGCCGAGGATGCCGGGCACGCCGGTGTTCGACCGGCTCGTGAAAGTCACCGGCGGCGCCGACCGGCTCGTCGAGACCTCGGTCGACCTGGCGCCGGCGCTCGGCGCCTCGGGGCTGGGCCACGCGATCGCCGTCGTCGAGCCCTATCCGTGGACCGAGACCTACCAGCCGCCGCGCATGGTGTCGTGGGTGCAATCGACCAGGCTGGGCGTCGACGCCCACGTGGATCGCGACAGCATGGTCGCGTTCGTGAGCGATCTGGCGACCGGCAAGCCGGCGGGCGGCGTGGCGGTCGAGATTCGCCCGTTCGGGATCACAGCGACGACCGCCGCCGACGGCACCGCCACGCTCGCGCTGTCGCCGTCGCAGCAGAAGGGCGCCCGCGCGCTGATCGCCCGGCGCGCCGGCGACCTCTCGTTCGTGACCAACAACGGCGGGTGGGGCGGTGACGACGGATGGGTTCGCCAGGCGCGCACCACGGCGACTGCGTGGTACGTGACCGACGATCGCCGGATGTACAAGCCCGGCGAGGAGGTCTCGCTCAAGGGCTGGCTGCGCCTGGTCGACCCGGGCAAGAACGGCGACATCGGCAGCATCGCGGGGCAGGTCTCGTCGGTCAGCTACCGCGTCGCCGATTCGCGCGGCAACCAGCTGCTCACCGGCACGGCGCCGGTCGACGCGCTCGGAGGCTTCGACACCCGGTTCAAGCTGCCGGCCACGCCGAACCTCGGCATGACGGGCGTGATGTTCGAGACGCAGGGCGCGATCAAGAGCCAGTTCATGCACTACATCCGCGTCGAGGAGTTCCGCCGGCCGGAGTTCGAGGTCTCGGCGCAGGCGAGCCAGGGGCCATTCACCGTCGGGGGCACCGGCGACGTCACGGTGAGCGCGAAGTACTTCGCCGGCGGTCCGCTGCCCGGTGCGCCGGTGGCGTGGAACGTGAGCGCGGCGCAGACCAGCTTCACGCCGCCGGGCCGCGACGACTTCGTGTTCGGCGCGTGGGTGCCGTGGTGGGGCGGCGGGCTTGCGTTCGACGACGAGGGCAACTTCGGGCCGATGCGCAGGTTCAAGCCGCCGAAGACGTGGTCGCTCGCGGGCACGACCGACGCGACGGGCGCACACGTGCTGCACCTGGACTTTCTGTCGGTGAAGCCGGCGCTGCCGATGTCGGTCGTCGCGAGCGCGCAGGTGACCGACGTCAACCGGCAGGCGTGGTCGGCGTCGTCGACGCTCCTGGTGCACCCGTCGTCGCTCTACGTCGGGCTCAAGGCGAAGCGGCCGTTCGTCGAGAAGGGCACGCCGTTCGATCTCGAGGTGATCGGGGTCGACGTCGACGGCAAGCCGGCCGCCGGCGCGGCGATCGAGGTCAAGGCGGTGCGGATCGAGTGGCAGTACAAGAAGGGCAAGTACACGACCCGGGAGGTCGATCCGCAGACCTGCCAGGTCGCGGCGGCGAAGGCGGCGGTGCCGTGCACGTTCTCGACGCCCAGCGGCGGCGAGTACCGGGTGACGGCGACGATCGTCGACGACAAGGGCCGGCCGAACCAGACGCAGATGACGTTCTGGGTGAGCGGAGGCGAGCTGCCACCGGCGCGCGAGGTCGCGCAGGAGAAGGTGCAGCTGATCCCCGACAAGAAGGTCTACACGCCGGGCAACACGGCCGAGCTGCTGCTGCAGGCGCCGTTTTATCCGGCGGAGGGCATCGTCACGTGGCGGCGCTCGGGGATCGTGAAGACCGAGAAGATCACGCTCGACGGGCCGACCAAGGTGATCACCGTGCCGATCAGCGACGCGATGACGCCGAACCTGATCGTCCAGGTCGATCTGGTGGGCGCGGCGGCGCGGCTCGACGACAAGGGCGCGCCGGATCCGTCGCTGCCCAGGCGTCCTGCGTACGCGGTGGGGACGATCGATCTGCCGGTGCCACCGCGGCAGCGCGCGCTGACG
>DATIPJ010000741.1:0-3767 GCA_035472155.1 Kofleriaceae bacterium | reverse complement strand
TCCCACGGATCCTCGAACGCGGCGTGCAGCTCGCTCGCGACGCCGAGGGCCGCCGCGAGCTGCTCGCCGAACCGCCGCGCCCCATCGATCGAGCCGTCGGTGGGGAGCGCGCGCTCGGGCCATAGCGGCGGGCCCGAGCGCCGCCCGACGATGTCGAGCGCCCAGCGCGGGAGGCTCTCGCCCGGGTACTGCTTGCCCATGCGGTGGAGGATCGCGCCTCCCGGCGCGAGGCGATCGCGCAGCTCGCCGGCGAGCTTGCGCCCGCGCTGCCACTTGTCGGGGCCCAGGGCGCCGCCCTGCCATTCGGCCCGGTCCTGGTTCGCGCGCGCGGTGAAGGTCGGCTCGCCGCCGATCCACACCTCGAGGCCCGCGCCGGTCAGCGCTTCGTCGGCCCGGTCGCCGCCGGCGAGGAGGTCGCGCCAGACGTCGTCGGGGTAGGGTGCGGTCGGCCGCGCCTCGTGCCCGAGCCGCACGATCGACGTCGAGAACGCGACCTCGCTCGCGCCGACATCGCTCGTGCCGTCGAGCGGCGCGGCGTGCGAGGGCGACGCCGTCGCAGCGAGGGGGATGTGGCCCTCGCCGCACAAAAGGCCGCTGGTGCCGTCGAAGCCGATCCAGCCGGCGCCGGGGACGTAGGCCTCGGCCCACGCGTGGAGGTCGACGACGTCGCGGTCGACGCCGCGCGGCTCGTCGGGGATCATGCCCTCGTCGGTGAGCTGGATCAGGTAGCCCGAGACGAAGCGCGCCGCGATCCCGCGCGCCCGCATGAGCGAAACCAGCAGCGCCGCGGCGTCGCGGCAGCTGCCGCGCCCGTGGGTGAGCGTCTCCTCGGGCGTCCAGATCCCCGGCTCGTCGCGGATCACGTACGCGATGCGCTCGCGCACGGCGCTGTTCATGCCGACCAGGAGCTCGAGCGTGCCGCCGCTCGCGGGCAGCGATGCGAGCAGCGCGGTCGCCTTGCGGCCGATGCGATACGCCGGGTCGCCGGTGTCGAGGTACGGCACCAGCTCTCCGTCGAGCTGGTCCGGGTAGCGGAACGGCACCGTCCGCGCGCGGTCGTCGATGAAGAAGTCGAACGGGTTGACCGGCCGGATGTCGACCGAGAGCTCGACCCGGATGTCGAGCGCCGCGGTCGCCTGACCGGGCTTGAACGTCACCCGCGCGAGGTGGTTGCCCTGCGGATCGCGCTGCCAGTGCAGCCGGTGCTCGGGCTCGATCGCGAGCGTGTAGCTCTCGATCGCAGCGCGCGCGTGGTCGCTCGGCCGCAGTCGGATGGTCTGCGGACCGAGCAGCGCCGGTCGAGGATAGACATAGCGACTACGGTGCTGGATCGCGACGCGCACCAGCCGCTTGTACCAGGCGAGGCGCCTGCCGGGCTACTTGCGCCCCATGATCCGGAAGTCGACCCGCCGGTTCTTGGCGCGGCCTTCCTCGGTCTTGTTGCTCGCGATCGGCTTGGTCTCGCCGAACGCCTTGGTGGTCAACCGCTTCGGATCGATGCCCTTGCCGATCAGGTAGCTGCGCACCGAGGCGACGCGGTCCCTCGACAGCTTCATGTTGTGGCGGTTCCCTGCCGTCGAGTCGGTGTGGCCCTCGATCTGGACCTTGCGGATCTCGGGATGATCGTTGAGCTCGCGCGCCACGTCGTCGAGCAGCGTCTTGGAGCGGTCGACCAGCACGGCCGACTCGGTCTCGAACTGGACGGTCTCCGACAGATCGATCCGGTCCGCCTTGGCCTCGGCGCGCGGTGGCGGCGGCGGGGGCGGCTCGGGCTCGGGGGCCGGCTCGGGCTTGGCCGGCTCGGGCTCGGGCGCCGGCGGTGGCGGCGGGGCGACGGCGACGACCGGCGCCGCACCTGCACAGCGGAACACGGGCGTGGCCCAGCCGCTGATCGGATAACACGCGGTCTTCTGCGCAGGCGTGGCACAGCCCGCGAGCACGGTGCTCAGCGCGACCGCGCCCACGGCTCCGATGGTGAAAAGCGTTCTAGAACGCATAGGTGCCTCCGAGCGTGAGCGTCCGGGCATCGAAGCCGGTCGATGAGCCGCCGCCCGCAACGGCCAGCAGGCTGAATGCGAGGTTCACTTGGATGCTCTCGTTCACCGCGAAGTGACCGCCGATCGACAGCGGGATCCGGTACGCGTCGGCGGTCTTCTCGAACGGCACGACGGCGCCGAGCTGCAGCGCCGCCGAGATCTTCGGCGTGATCTCGTAGAGCCCCGTGAACGGCAGGTTCAGCGTCTCGCCGTTGACGGTGACCGCGGCGTCGCCCTCACCGATGGTGCGGCCGGTGGCGCCGACGAACAGGTTCGGCGCGAACTCGACCGCGATCTTGCCCTGCTGCCAGCGCCCGACGAGCCCGAGCTTGACCGCCAGCCTGAAGTCCGGATCGAACGACAGCACATAGAGCCCGCCCTCGGCGGCGTACGCGAGGTTGCCGGTCTTGAGCCGGTAGCGCGCATCGACGCCGACGTTGTCGTAGAGCTTGGGGCAGCCATTGTCCGTGCCGGTGAGGCACAGCGAATTGGCCACGCCGCCGATGAAGCCCGTGCTACCGACGGCGCTGTGGACCAGACCGGCGGTGATGTCGTCGGTGACGCCGTACCAGACGTCGGGACTGAGCGAGATCGGCTTGGCTTCGGCCCCCGAGATCAGGTTGATCCCGAGGAAGGCATCGAGCAGCGCCCGGCCTTTCGGCAAGGTCACCGACGCAGCCCCTTCAGGGCCGGCCGGCGAAGACGCTGCAGCTTCGGGCTCTGTGGCGGGCTGGGCTGACGCTGGCAATGACACCAGCGTCGCGCCAAGCACGACACACACGAATGTGGATGTCTTGTCGAACATTACAGTGCAATGGAATATCGCACATGTTTATTCGCAGCCACCCCACCCGGCCAGAATTCCTGTGTGCGAGCGCTCACGCACTCCCGCGCGTCCCACCCGGTGTTCGCGCTCAGCCGATGTGCTTGTTGCGCTCGAGCCAGCTGCTCAGTGCGCGCGCGACGACGTCTGACGGGTGCGCGATATCTCCGGTCATGAGCGCGTAGACCCCGGTGAGCGCCGTCGCGATCGCATTGCGTCGCGCGTGATCGTGCGGACCGACATCGGCGAGCGCGTCCTCGAGCTCGACCTTGCGCGCCAAGATGCGCGCTGCGAGCGGCTGCCCGCGGGTCGCGTCCGTGGTGTTCTCGATCCTGTCTTGATATTTAAGTGCGGCGCTCACAGGTCCTCCGTCACGACTTCATCGTCGGGGTGGTAGACCACTCGCGCATCGCCTGGTCGCCGGGACGATCGACGTGAACTTTGTCGTCGACCGACGTGACCCAGGTCAGCGGGATGTAGTGGTGTTGACCGCGCGCGTCCTTGGTGAGCTTGATCAGGTCGGTGCCTTCGATATGATCGACGACCGCGAACTGACCGTCCTCGGAGCACACCACGGGCATGTGGGGCTTGATGAGCTCTTTTGCCGTTTCTGAGTCCAGCATGACCGATGGTTCAGCATCGCTCGTGCCAAGCCTCAACCCTCGGGAATCGCGGGAACTCTGCGTCTGGCGCGTGCGCCTCCGCAACGGGTGGGCGCTATTTGCGAGCGGGCGCTCCGAGACCGAGCCGCTGGTGGTCGGCGAGCGTGCAGCGATTCTGGATGACCAGGATGCCGGCCGCCTCGAGGATATGCGCAGCGTCATCATTCTTGATGCCGAGCTGGAACCACACGACCCTGGGGCGCGGGCTCATCGCGAGGATGTCCTCGACGTGATCGGGGATCCGCG
>DATIPJ010000740.1:0-3582 GCA_035472155.1 Kofleriaceae bacterium | reverse complement strand
GTCCTTGTCGGCCAGCTTGGCGAGGTCCTTGCTCTGCGCCTCGCGCTCGCGCTCCAGCTCGCGCTCCTCGCGCCGCTTGTCCTTCATCCGGCGCAGCCCGCCGACCATGATCTCGGCGATCAGCTGGTCGTACTCCATGCCGCACGCCTTCGCGATCAGCACGAGGTCGGAGTAATCCGGCGTGAGGCCGGGCAGCGGATTGACCTCGAGGACGTAGATGCGCCCGTCGGCATCCATGCGCATGTAGACGCGAGCGACGTCGCGGCAGTCGAGCGCCCAGAAGGTGGCGCGCGCGATCTTCTCCATCGCCTTCTGCTCGGCCTCGGTCAGCTTGGCGGGGCACTCGTAGTAGACGTGCTCCTCCCACTCCTGCTTGACCGCGTAGTCGTAGACCGGCCGCTTGGTCGCCTTCTTGAACTTGATCTCCATCGGCGGCAGCACGCGCGGCCGCTTGTCGCCGAGCAGGCCGACCGTGAACTCGCGGCCGGCGATGTACTCCTCGACCAGCGCGGGCTGGCGGTAGCGCTCGATGATGCTCTTGACCGCCGCGCGCAGCTCGTCCTCGGTGTCGCACACGCTGGTCGACGCGATGCCCTTGCTCGAGCCCTCGGCGTTGGGCTTGACGATCAGCGGGACTTTCATGTCCGGCGCCAGGCGCTCGCGCGCCGACTCCATGACCTGGAACTTCGGGGTCAGGATGTCGTGCTGCAGCAGCACCTTCTTGCCGAGCGCCTTGTCGAGCGCGATCGCCAGGGTCGCCGAGTCCGACCCGGTGTACGGGATGCCCAGCAGCTCGCACAGCGCCGGGACCTGGGCCTCGCGGTTGCGGCCCTCGACGCCCTCGGCGATGTTGAAGATCAGGTCGACGTCGGCCTCGGCGAGCACCCGCGGCAGGTCGGGCGTGGCTTCGAGGTGCACGACGATGTGGCCCTGGCGCGCCAGCGCGTTGGCGATCGCGATGATCGTCTCGGGCGGATCCCACTCCGCCTCGTCGTCACCGTCATGGCTGCGCTTGACGTTGTACGTGAAGCCGACGCGGATCGGTTGCGCCTTGCGCTGGCGCCCGACGCCGAGCTGGCTCGCAGTCGCCAGGCCCGAGCGCAGGGCGGCCGCGTTGAGCACCGCTGCGATCGTGCCGTTGTAGGTCAGGCCGACCTGCGCGGTGGCCGCGAACAGCGATGAGCTCGAGCCCAGCGCCGGCAGCGCATTGGCCTCGAGCAGGTAGATCCGACCCTCGGCCGTCACCCGGTAATCGAGCCGCGCCACGTCGCGCAGCCCGAGCGTGCGGATCACCTCGCTCGAGATGCTGCGCAGCCGCGCCGCGACATCGCGCGGCAGGTTCGCCGGGCAGCGGTACTGCACCTTGCCGGGCTCGACGTTCTTGAGCCGGTAATCGTAGATGTTGAACGCGCGGTCCGAGGACCCGGTGTCGAAGGTGACCTCGACCGGCGTCAGCAGCCCGTCGTCATGGCCGACGCCTTCGACGAAGCCGACCGCGATGTCGAGCCCCGCGATGTACTCCTCGACGAGCACGCCATCGGGGTACTGCCGCAGCGCGCTCTTGAGCGCCCCGGTCAGGTCCTTGGGCTCCTTGATCACCGACGACCCGAGCGCGCCGTTGTAGATGCCCTTGCTCGAGCCTTCATGGTTCGGCTTGACGATCACCGGGAACGCCAGCCCGGCGCCGCGCTCGACTACCTGATCGAAGTTGCGCACCGTGACCAGCACGCCGCGCGCGGTGTCGATGTTGGCGCGCGAGACGATGAGCTTGGTCAGCCACTTGTCGAGCGTGACGGCATCGGTGTACGCGTCGCTGCCCGTGTACGGAATGCCGAGCTCGTCGAACAGGGCGGGGTAGAACGCCTCGCGCATCCTCCCGCCCTGGCCCTCGGCGGTGTTGAAGATGATGTCGGGGTCGATCTGCTCGAGGCGCTCGAGCAGGTTTGACGCGGGGCCCGAGACCTCGATCTTCTCGACCTCGTGCCCCGCTGCCTCGAGCGCCGCGGCGATCGCGCTCACTGTCTCGGCACTGTCGTACTCGGCTTCCTTCTCGGTCTCGCGGACGTCAGTCAGCCGGAGGTTGTACGTGAACGCGACCTTCATTTGTGGATGCAAGAAGTAGCAAAGCGGTGTGACAGCGGAACAGTCAAGAGAAACCCGCGGCTTCGAACCACGGCTCAGAGACCAGACGCATCGCCTTCGTTCATACGTCATAACTGGGCATGCGCTACCTCGCGCTCGCGATCGCTCTGGCCGCCTGCGGCGGCTCGCCCGGCCGCGCGACCCTTCCACCCACAGTGACACCAGCGCGCGATCTCGCGACCGCGCGGACCGCAGCGACCCCGGCTGGTGACGCGCACGCTGACCGCAAGCTGTCGCGCGACCCGCGCGTGGTCGACCTCGACATCATCCGGATCACGGCGCGCGCGAAGGGCCCGGGCGGCGACCTCGAGCTGACGTCGGTCGCATCCGCCGATCTGTTCAAGCAAGCGAACGAGGCGGCCAAGGCCGGCCGCCCGCGCGACGCGATCGCGACCTACCGCCAGCTGGTCGCCGAGTTCCCCGACTCGCAGTTCGCTCCCGTGTGCCTGTTCAACATCGCCGCGCTCTACGACGCCCAGGGCGACGTCACCGCCACAGTGACGACCTTGGAGGAGCTGGTCGCCAAGTACCCCCGCTCGCGCGAGTCCGTGGAGGGCCACCTCTACATCGCCGCCGTGCAGGCCGACCACCATCAGTGGGCCGACGCGAGCGCCACGCTCGACGCCGCGCTCGCGCGCGATGGCCTCACCTTCGCCGATCGCGTCGAAGCGCTCGCGCGCAAGGGCTACGCCGAGCTCGAGCAGCACCAGTACGACCGCGCCGACACCGCGCTGTCGGACGCGATCGCCACGTGGCGGAAGGCCCCGCGCATCGACGACCCGTACTACATCGCGATGGCTTACTACTACCGCGGCGAGCTGATGCACCGCCGCTTCAACGAGGCGCCGGTCCGCACCGGAGATGACGAAATGGTCGCAGACCTCGAAGCCAAGCGCGCGCTCGCCGTTCAGGCCTACGATCGCTGGCGCGAGAGCCTCGGCTTCAAGCAGGCCTACTGGGCGACGGCGTCCGGCTACCAGATGTCGCAGATCTTCGTGGAGCTCTGGGAGGCACACGTGAAGGCGCCCTATCCCAAGCGCATCGAGATCGCCACCCGGCCGACCTATGTCGCCGACGTCCACCAGCGCGTCCGCGAGAACCTCGAGAAGGCGCTCGAGGGCCACCGCATGAACGTCGAGCTCGCCAAGGCCTACGGCGTCGCCACCGACTGGAGCAAAGGCAGCGAACAGCAAGCGGTCGCAATCATGGAGCTGCTCGCCAAGGACGGCGCCGGCACGTACGTCACCCCGGCAAACTGAAACGCCGCTGCACGCCGGCGTACACCATCGATCACTCCTATAATGACGGGCGATCGCCTGCGGCCTCTTGACGACCTAACGGGTGTCGTCTATACGTGCTGGCCTCCGACCGGCCTTACCCGAGCAATCCTGCTGGCGTAGCTCAACCGGTAGAGCACCTGACTTGTAATCAGGAGGTCGC
>DATIPJ010000739.1:0-3776 GCA_035472155.1 Kofleriaceae bacterium | reverse complement strand
GCCGCGATCACGGCAGCCAGCGCCAGGCGGCGCGCGAGCACGCCACGCCGGTCGACGATCGGTTCGGCGAACAGCTGCGATAGCCACGTCAGCCGGGCGCGGATCGCGCGCGGTGGCCTGGCCTGCGGGTCGGCGACCTCGGCCAGGATGCGCAGCGAGACGTCATGCAGCCGCGCCGGCCGGGCGCGCGCCGTCAGCGCGTCGGGGTTCTTGGTCCAGACGTAGTACAGGTACTGGATCAGGTGGTGGCGCGCGAAGTTGAGCGCGGCGTAGCTATCGGCGAGCCGGGCGCGTGCCCGCCAGGTCAGGCGAGCGGCGCGGCGGCCGAG
The DNA here is from genome assembly GCA_035472155.1 of Kofleriaceae bacterium. Classification (GTDB taxonomy): domain Bacteria; phylum Myxococcota_A; class Polyangia; order Haliangiales; family Haliangiaceae; genus JABFXX01. Next base: position 3,447 of record DATIPJ010000739.1, on the reverse strand, counting down.
CGCCAGCCGCAGCGTCGCCAGCTGGGTCTCGTTGCGGCGCACGGCGCCGAGCTCGCGGGCGAGCGCACCGAACAGCAGATCCTTGTCGGTCGGATCGGTCGCGTCGTATTCCTCATCCGGATCGGGCGCGAACCACGGGTAGTGCTCGGACAGGAGCTCGCGCACGATCGCGAGGTCCTGTGGGCTGTCCGAGATCAGCGGCACGAGCTGGCCCGGCGTGGGGGTGACGTAGCCGAGCAGGGTCGCCGCCTGGCCGAGCGGCTTGCGCTGGTAGCCGGGGTAGCTCGTCCGCGGCTTGCGGCCGTGCGCATCGAGCGAGGGCGGTGCGGTGCTCGGTGCTCTGCCGCCGGGATCGGGGGCCAGGTGCGCGGTCGTCCAGTCGGGCCAGCGGGCGGGCTTGTCGTCCGGTTTGTCGTCGAGCAGCGGCCCCATCGCCAGGACGAGCAGCTCGCGATCGACCACGATGCGCACGTGGGTCGTGCCGCCGCCGTACGCTGCCACGCCGTCGACCTGCCTGCCGGGGAGCAGGATCACCTTGGCGAGCAGCTGCGGGTCGAGGTCCCAGCCCGTGCGCCTCACGTAGCCCATGAGGTACTCGCCGATCTCGCGCGACCATGCGTTGCCGTGGGTCGCGTGGCCATCGACGATCCGGCGATCGAGCCGCGCAGCGAGGCACTCGACCCACGACGCGAACGCGAGCCGCGCCAGCCACACCACGGCGGGTGCGAGCACCAGGTAGACCCATTGCGGCTCGATCGCGAGCGACGCCCCGAGCCACGCGACGAGCACGACGAGCGGGGCGTTGCCGACCACGAGCACGGTGAGCCGCTCGAGCGTGGCGAGGCACCAGGTCGACAGGAACCGGCCGAGCTCGCGGTGCGGCACGCGCTCGAGGCCATCGAGCGGCGGGAATGCCGTGCGCACGACGAGCACGAGGAACGCGCCCCAGCCGAGCCCGCCGATGCCCGCGACGAGGGGCGCCCACGCGGACACCAGCTCGCCGATGCGGCGCGGATCGAGCGCGAGGACGGCGGCGGCGCCGGCCGCCACCACGAGCAGCGTGCGCCTCGCCGAGCGCATCGCGGCGATCGTCGCGGGGGATTCGCCACCGAGCAGCGCGACCGCGAACGGCAGGACGAGAAACCCGAGCACCGCGAGCAGGATCTCGAGCACCGGCGTGCGCCAGGCCGGGTCGGCCGCGCTCGCAGCGGCCGGGTCGCGCTCGATCAGGTAGGGCTTCTGATCGAGGAGGCCGCCGTGCTTGAGCACGGCGTGAAACGCGTCGCGGGTCGCGTGCTCGAGCGCGACCAGGCTCTGGTGGCGGCCGATCGCGATCGCTCCGGTATCGAGGCGCGCCGGCGTCCAGGTCTGGAACAGCTCGTACGCGATCGCATCGTCGCCGACCGCGCCGAACAGCACGACGTCGACTCCCGCGGCGCGATACGCGCGCAGCCGGCATGCGCGGTCCGAGCCGCACGCGCCGAGCGCGACGTCCTGCTTGGCGACCGTGCCCAGGCGCTCGAAGCCCGCCAGCTCGCGCGCGATCGTCTGCTCGAAGCTGTTCGCGAACCACGCCGGGACTCCCGGCGCCGGCGCGAGGTCGATGACCACGTTCGCCGCGGCGTGCGGCGCGTCGTCGGGCGCGTCGGGGGTCCGCGGCGCCGCCAGTGCGACCGACGGCACCAGCAGTGCGACGGCGAGCGACAAGCAAGCCCTCACAGTCGCATGGTACTAGAACTCCATGGACCACCACACGCGGAACCGGCGCGGGCGCGAGATCGAGGTGCGACGAGCGGCGTTACAGGCCGACATTGCGACCGCGCCGTGAGCTCGCCTGTGCTCCAGCTCGAGGCGAGCCTCGATCAGACGACGGTCCCGTTCACGGTCGCGACCGAGCTGCGCGGCTATCTCAAGATCCACGGCGCGGAAGAGCTAGAGCCCGCGACCCGGGCGCTGGTCGCCAACATCTGCCTCGTGCTCGATTGCAGCGGCTCGATGCAAGGGGAGAAGGCGGAGGCGGCGGTCGAGGCCGCCAAGCGGATCGTCGATATCGTCGACGAGCGCCACCGGATCTCGCTGGTCGGCTTTGCGCTCAGCGCGCGGACGATCGTCGACAACGCACAGGCGACGCCCCAGGGCCGCGACGCGATCAAGGCCAAGGTCGATCGCCTGCGCCAGCTGATCGGCGGCAACACGTACCTGGGCAGCGGGATCCGCGCCGGGGCGGACCTCGTCCAGCGCTTCGCCGCGGATGCCACGATCCTCGTCGTGCTCTCCGACGGCGCCGCCGACGACAAGGCCGAGGCGCTCGCCCAGGCGGTGCGCGCCAGCGAGCTCGGCATCCAGCTTTTCGCCGTCGGGATCGGCGATGATTACGAGGCCGATCATCTGCGCAAGCTGGTCACGCGGTCGAGCGGCGCGGTGCTCGCGCCGAGCCACCTCGACAAGCTCGCGGCGACGTTCAGCGAGCTGGTCGCGCGCGTCGAGAGCTTCATCGCGACCAACGCGCAGCTCGTGGTCTCGCTCGGCGAGCGCGTGCGCGGCCGCCAGCTCTACCGCACGCTCCCGCAGCCCGCATTCATCGCAGACGTCTCGGCCGCGCCCGGCGGCAGCGTCGAGATCCGGGTCGGCAACGTCGAGCGCGGCCAGACCCACGCCTTCTTGCTCGCCATGGTCGTGCCGGCGAGCGGCGAGCCCGCGCTCGAGGTCGCGCGCGCGACGCTCACGTTCGACGTGCCCGCGCTCGGGCTGCGCGGGCAGCAGCGAGAGGTCGCGCTCCACGTCACGCGCGGCGCCGAGCCGGCGGCCGGCAGCGCCGAGATCAGCGGGGCGTTCCGCAGCGCGCAGATCGCGCGCCTGGTCGACGAGCTCGCCGACGCGCAGCGCCGCAACGCCAAGGACGAGTGCCTCGACCGGGTCGGCCTCCTGATCCGGCTGTCCGACGAGGAGGGCGACGACCGCGCGCGCGCGTCCTACGAGGCGCTCCGCGACTCCGTCGCCGGCAACCGCGCGATCGCCCAGCGCACGCTCAACGAGCTCGTCATGGCGAGCACCGAGCACAAGCCCACGCCGGCCGACGCGTCGAGCCCGGTCAAGCAGCTCTACGACGTCGTGCTCGCAGCTCCCGGCGATGCGCCGATCCTTCTGCTGCGCGCGCTGCGCGACGCCACCGGCAAGTCGCTGCGCGAGCTGAGCGAGCTGATCGCGATGACCCCGGTCGCGCTGTCCGAAGCGCTACCGCGCCCCGCCGCGGAGGCCCTGGTCGCCCGGATCGACAGCGCCGGGACCGGCGCGGTGCTGCGCGTCCGCACCCGATAGCCTTGCAGCAAAAGGCCAGCGGAGATCACGACTTGCAAGATTTTTCGGGGTCCGTGTCGATCCGCGGTGGGGCCGGGTGTCGTCTCGACAAAGGAGACAGACGCCATGGACACCACGCTCGACTCGACC
>DATIPJ010000738.1:0-10207 GCA_035472155.1 Kofleriaceae bacterium | reverse complement strand
CTGCCCGTCGCTGTGTGATCGCGCGCCGCGTCGACGCGCTGTCAGATTTCGACCACCGCACCGTCGACACCGTCAGCTCTTTGCACATTCCGATCGGTGCCTCCAGCTGCCGCGCATTGCGCGCGCGTCGTCGGCGCGGCGGCCTCATGGTGAGCGCATGAACCTCCTCGTTCGCTCGACCGTGCTGGTGTTCGCGATGACCGGCTGCTTCCTCGATCACTCCGATGACCCCGACCCCGGTACCCCGGGCGGCAACGGCGGCGGCGGCAACGGCGGCGGCAGCAATGGCGGCGGCGGCCCACGTCCGATCGAGCACGGCGACCAGACGATGTCCGATGTCCACGCGCAACCCGGCGGCGAGCAGGTCTGGATCATCCACAGCGCCGTCGCCGACGTGCACGCCGCGACCAGGGTGACGACCGCGCACTTCGGCGCCTATGTGCCGGCGCAGAACCAGTTCATCGACGTGCTCGACACCACGGGCACGCTCGGCAAGCGGATCCTGTTCCCCACCAAGGACCGCGTGCTGCTCGTCGCCCAGCGCGGCGAGAATCAGGACGTCTTCGTCTCGATCGACACCGTCACGCACAGGCCGCTCGCGCAACGGAGCTATCCGGGCGACCACACCAACTTCCGCGTGTCGCCAAGCGGGCGCGCATTGACCGCGACCTCGATGGCCCCCGCGCTCGAGCTGATCGACACCCAGAGCCTCGTCCTCCAGCCGCTGCCGGCGACGACGACCTTCCGCGACTCCGCCTGGGCATCGCAGGCCGATTTCCTCTACGTGATCGACCTCCAGGGCGACTTGACGCGCCTCCAGCGCTTCGATCTGCGCACCGCAGACCTCTCGCAGTTCGGGCCGGTGCCCGAGCGCCTCTCCACCGTGCCCGGCACTGGCTATGCCCTCGCGATCTCGCCCGACGATCACTTCGCGGCGATCGCGCTGCGCGACGCTGCCAACGTCGCGCAGGTCACGCTGCTCGATCTCACCGTCGCCAACCCGACGCCGATCACCGTGCCGTGCGACGCGCTGCCCGTGTTCACCAGCGACAACCGCCTCGTCGTCTGGCAGCCCAACCCCGACCACACCCACGACCTGCGCCTCATCACGCCCGCCACCGGCGCCGCCACCGCGCCGCTCACGATCGAGTATCAGCTGCCACCCGCGACCATCCCGCTCCGCAGCGCCCCCGCCCTCCTCGCCCAGCCGTTCCCGTTCGAGGACAAACCGCCCTTCCTCTACAACACCACCACCGGCGCGCGCACCCCGCTCACCGGCCCGCTGTTCCCGAGCTCATGGTTCGAGCGCCCCGGGCACAACGAGCTCTGGCTCTGGGAAGAGTACGAGGACACCCTCTCGCGCCTCGACCTCAACACGGGCGCGATGACCGAGATGCTGCGCGACGTCGACAGCGTCGACTTCCGCGCCGCCACCGACGACATCATCGTGGGCACCTTCGACCACTCCGTCTTCCACCTCTCGATGGCCACCGGCGCGGTGACCAGCCCCTTCATCCTCGCCGATCCCAACGAGGTCGCCGCCCCCTTCAAGCTCGCCACCGACTGAGGACGGGCAGCGAACAGCTCGACGCGGTTGTGGCGGGGCACGTAAGCTGCGCCGCATGCGAAGGCTTGTTTGCAGCGTTTGCTTGATGGTGGCGGCGAGCGCCGCGGCGGAGACTCGACGGATCGCGTTCTGGCCGGATGCCGTGCCGGCGGCGATCCAGAAGCATGTCGATGGCGCGTATGTGCACGGGGCCGTGCGAGCGCTGGGGAAGCATCATCGCGTGCAAGGGTCGCCCGGGTTTCGTGCGGCGACCGAATGGCTGGTCGGCGAGCTCGTGGCCGGCGGGTTGTCCGATGCGGCGGTCGAGCATCTGCCGGCCGATGGCAAGACGAGCTACGCGCACTTCAAGAGCTACCTGGGGTGGAACCCGGGCGAGGGGCGGCTCGAGGAGCTGGCGCCGACGCGGCGCGTGCTGGCGGACTTTGCGAAGGAGGCGGTCGCGCTGGCGGACTACAGCCAGGACGCCGATGTGACCGCCGAGCTGGTCGATGTCAGCGCCGGGGCCGATGCCGCGGCGTACCAGGGCAAGGACGTCCGCGGAAAGATCGTGCTGGCCGATGGTCCGCTGCCGGTCGTGCACCGGCTCGCCGTCGAGGAGCGCGGCGCGGCCGGCATCGTGTCGGACTTTCCGAACCAGAAGACGGCGTGGTCGGGCCTCGATCCGGATCTCGTTCGGTGGGGGCACCTGTCGCCGTACCAGACCGCGAATCGCTTCGCGTTCATGATCTCGCTGCGCACGGCGGGGGCGCTGCGCAAGGAGCTGGCGAAGGGCGTCGTGCGGCTGGCGGCGCACGTGCGCGGCAAGATGGTCCCGGCGAGCTTCGATGTCGTGTCGGCGACGATCGCGGGGACCGATGCGGCGGCGGGTGACATCGTGCTCACGGCGCACCTGTGCCACGAGCTGGCCGGCGCGAACGACAATGCGTCGGGGAGCGCGGCGCTGCTCGGCGCGGCGCGGGCGCTCAAGGCGGCGATCGCCGACGGGTCGCTGCCGCCGCCGCGGCGCACGCTGCGGTTTCTGTGGCTGCCGGAGATCGCGGGCTCGCAGGCGTGGCTGGTCACGCACGCCGACCTCGCGCGGCGCCTGCGCGCGGGGATCCATCTCGACATGGTGGGCGGGCGGCCCGAGGTGACGCACGCGGCGCTGCATCTGTCGCGCGCGGCGGCGTCGGTGCCGCACATCGTGAGCGAGATCGCGGCCGCGTGGGTCGACGACGTCGCGCGGGTGTCGACGCACCTGGCCGAGACCGGGGCGGGCGATGGCATGGTGTGGCCTCCCGGCGGCCGCGATGCGCTGGTGACCGACCTGCGTCCGCTCGAGCTGGGCAGCGATCATCAGGTGTTCGAGGCGTTCGGGGTGCCGATGGTGTACTTCCACGACTGGCCCGACGTCACGATCCACACCAACAAGGATGTGCCCGACAACCTCGACGCGACCAAGCTCGGCCGCGTGACGTACATGACCGCGGGGATCGTGTGGACGCTGGCGGCGCTGCCCGACGGCGAGGCCGCGCGGCTGCCCGCGCTCGAGCGGGTCGCCACCGACGAGCGAGTCGCGGCGGCGCGCCGCGCGGCGCTGACCGGCGGCTGGAGCGCCGACGATGCCCGGCTGGCCGAGCGCGAGGCGATCGCGGTCGGCGTCGACGAGCTCACGAGCATCGCGGCGCTGTGGCCGGCGACCGCCGGCGAGGTCCGCCGGACCAGCGCGGCGCTCGCGGCGTCGATGCCGCGCGTGCGGCCCGCCGGCGCGCGCGATGGCCGCATCCCCGAGCGAACTCCCGCGACGCGCGGCCCGCTCGACGTGTACTACTACGATTACTTCGGCCAGACCCTGGGCCCGGAGGTGGCATCGCCGACCGCGCTCGAGAAGCGCGACGGCGTGCTGTCGTTCGAGGCGCTCAACCTCGTCGACGGCAAGCGCTCGGTCAGCGACATCCGCGACGTGCTCGCGGGCCGCTACACCCCGGTGCCGCTCGCCGAGGTCACCGAGTGGTTCGACCGGCTCGCCAAGGCGGGCGTGGTCCGATTGCGCGCGCGCTGAGCCGGAGGTCCGCGCGATCGAGCACGCGCGCTGTCGCGGGTGTCCCGATGGGGTGCAATGCGATCTGCGAAGGTCGGTTCGCGCGCGGCGCGAGACTTCGTCGCGGGGCGCCGTGTATGGTCCGCGGATGCGTACCTCGCTCGCATTCGCTGTCCTCCTTGCGGCCGCGCTGGCCGCGCCCGCCACCGCCGCGCCGAAGATCACCGTCGTGAAAGCGGCGCGCCTGTTCGACGGCAAGTCGGATCAGGTGGTGTCGCCCGGTGTGGTGGTCGTGCAGGACGGCAAGATCATGTCGGCCGGGACGAAGGCCAATGTGCCCGCGGGCGCCGAGGTCATCGACCTGGGCGACGCGACGCTGCTGCCCGGGCTGATGGATGCGCACACGCACCTGAGTGGCGAGGCGACCGGTGACTGGAAGAAGGACGAGCTCGATAACTTCAAGAAGCCGATCCCGCAGGTGGCGATCGAGGCGACGGTGTTTGCGAAGCGCACGCTGATGGCAGGGTTCACGACGGTGCGCGATGTCGGGTCGGACAATCTGGTGGACGTCGGGCTGCGCAATGCGATCGACGAGGGCGTGGTGCCCGGGCCGCGGATGCTGGTCGCGGTGCACGCGATCGGCGCGCACGGCGGGCACTGTGACAACACGGCCGGCTATCGGCCCGAGCTGATCAAGGAGCCCGGGCCGGAGCAGGGCGTCGCGGATGGGCCGGACCAGGTCCGCGCGGCGGTGCGGTTCAACACCAAGTACGGCGCGGACGTGATCAAGGTCTGCGCGTCGGGCGGCGTGCTGTCGCTGACCGACAAGGTCGACTCGCCGCAGCTGACACAGGCGGAGCTCGACGCGCTGGTCGACGAGGCGCACGCGCTCGGCCGCAAGACCGCGGCGCACGCGCACGGCGCCGAGGCGGCGAGGCGGGCGATCCGCGCCGGCATCGACTCGATCGAGCATGGCTCGTTCGTCGACGATCAAGGGCTCGACCTGATGAAGCAGAAGGGGACGTACTTCGTGTTCACGCCGGTCCTGTGCATGAACGACCGGCTGAAGAAGTCGGGAGCACCGGCGAACATCGTCGCCAAGGGCGCGGCGGCGACCGCGGCGGCCGACGCCACGTTCAAGCGCGCGCTGGGCAAGGGCGTGCGGATCGCGTTCGGGTCGGATGCCGCGGTGTGCCCGCACGCCACGCAGGTCGCGCAGTTCGCTTACATGGTGCGGCTCGGTATGAAGCCGCTCGCCGCGCTGCGCGCCGCGACGTCGGCCGATGCCCAGCTGCTCGGGATCCAGGACAAGGTGGGCACGCTCGAGGCTGGCAAGCTCGCCGACGTGGTCGCGGTTCCCGGCGATCCGTCGCGCGAGATCAGCGTCGTCGAGAAAGTGTTCTTCGTGATGAAGGAAGGCACGGTCTACCGCAACGACAAGCGCTGATCGGGCTCAGGGCGCGAGGACCGCCCGCGCCTGGTCGATGTCGCGCCGGATCTGAACGAGCAGCGCCTCGACCGAGTCGAACTTGAGCTCGTCGCGCAGGCGCGCCACGAACGTGGTGCGGACGCGGTGGTCGTAGAGGTCGCCGCTCCAGTCGAGCACGTGGACCTCGAGCACGAGGCGGCCGTCGGCGACGAAGGTCGGGTTGGTGCCCAGGCTCGCCACCGCCGGCAGGGCCGGGCCACGCTCGGCAGCGAGGGTCACGGCGTAGATGCCGGGTGCGATCGGCAGCTCGATGTCGGTCGCGATGTTGGCGGTCGGGATGCCGATGGCGCGGCCGCGCTGGGCGCCGTGCTCGACGATGCCGTCGATGTCCCAGCGGCGCCCGAGGATGCGCTCGGCGGCGGCCAGGTCCCCCGCGGCGAGGTAGCCGCGCACCTTGGTCGACGCGGCGATCTCGCCATCGACGGTGACCGGCGGAACGATGGCGACCTCGATGCCGCCGGCCTCGCCGTGCGCGCGCAGCGAGTCGATCGTGCCGGCGCGGGCCTGGCCGTAGCGGAAGTTGTAGCCGACGATGATCGCGCGGGCCTGGAGCGCATCGACGACGATGTCATCGATGAATGCGTCCGCCGCGACGGCGGCGAGCTCGCGCGTGAACGGCTCGACGACGACCGCCTCGACGCCGGCCTCGGCGAGCAGCTCGAGCCGTCGCTTGATCGAGGTGAGCATGCGCGGCGCCTGGGCCGGGGCGAGCAGCGCCGACGGGTGCGGATCGAAGGTCAGCACGACGGTGCGCGCGCCGTGGGCGGCGGCGAGCTCGCGCGCGCGGGCGATGAGGGCGCGGTGGCCGGCGTGGACGCCATCAAAGTTGCCGATCGCGATCGCAGCACCGTCCCACGCGGGAGCGTTGCGGTGCCCATACACGACCTGCATACCTCGACGTTAACGCGAAGCGTGCCCGGTGTGCGCGGCTGCGGTGCGATGCAGGACGGCCGTCCAGGTCGGGGGGACGATCACGAGCGCCGCGATCGTCGCACCGGCGATCGCCTGGCCCGACGGAATGCGAATCATGCGGGCGAGCCGGGCGATCGCGAGCCCCGAGAGCGCGGCGGCCAGGCCCAGGGTGGCGACGCCAGGTGCGCCGGCGCGCACATCCACCAGCAGCGCGCCGACGACCGCCGCAGCCAAGGCGAGCTCGGCGAGGCGCGCGCGCAGGAGCGACGCCAGCCCGGCGAGCGCGGCCACCGCGGTGAGCGGCCCGAGTGCTGCGGCGAGGAGCGCGGCGAGCGCGCGCGCGTCGACGGTGTGCGCCGGGCGGCCGAACCAGGCGGCGCCGAGCGCGGGCCAGCGCGTGCCGGCGATGGCGGCGAGGCCGATCGCGATCGCGCCGGCCGCCGGGACTCCGAGCGCCCAGCGCGGCCGCGGTGCGGGCGCCGCCACGACGTGCGCACCCGCGATCGCGACCAGCGCGACGAAGCTCGGATCGAGGACCGCCGCGACGGTGGCGGGCAAGGCCGCGACCAGCGGCGGCACCGCCGGTGGCGCAAGAGATGCGCCCCGCGCGAGCTCGGCGATCGCCCAGGCGGCAGCAGCGAGCGCGAGCGCGCCGCGCACCGGTGCATCCCCGGCCTCGGCCAGCGAGGCGACGGCGAGGACGGGCGCGAGCGCAGCCGCGGCGAGCGCGGCGGGCGAATCGCCGGCGAGCGCGCGCACGGCGGCGGCGAGCGCCGCCCCGGTCAGCGCCAGCGCAGGTGAAAGGCCGAATGCGAGCGCGGCGCCGCCCGCGGCCATGCCGGCGGCAGGGACGACGAGCCAGGACCGCACCCGCTGACAGTCGACGACCGCGCAGCACCGCGCAACTTTCTCGCCGCTGCCGATCGCCGCCGCCAGGATTGACGAGCCAGCACGGCGCACAGTGACAGTTCGGCGACGAGGTTCCCGCGCAACTTTCTCGCGGTACCCGATCGCGCCGGCAAACTTCGCCGCCGCGGCGGGGGGCACCCGCGGGCGTTTACGCTGCCCGCGCTTGTCGCTACGCTTGCGCGGAGTGTCGGACGCCAACCAAGCTGCCATCGCGGTCGCGCGCGCGTACCTGTCGCGGTTCCTCGCCGTCTACGCGAATCGCCGCCGGCTGTCGAGCGGGAGCTCGTTCGGTCCGTCGAGCGAGGAGGTCGCAGTCGCGCTCGGCGGCCAGCTGCCGCTCGAGCACGATCCGGTCAAGGATCACGAGGTCGCCGACGCCCTGGCGCGGCTCAAGCAGCTGCTCGCGCAGAAGCCCGAGCCGCTCCTGGCACGGCTGGTGCGCGTGTTCCGGCTCTCGGATCTCGACCTCGCGATCGTGTGCGTGCTGCTCGCGCCGGAGCTCGACCACGAGCTCGAGCGCGCCTACGCGTTCGCGCTCGATGACTTCACGCGCAAGCGCGGCGACATCGGGTTCGTCGCGCGCGTGATCGCCGCCGGCGACCTGGCGACGATCGACCGCGTGCTGCTCCGGTTCGACGACGCGAGCCCGCTGCGCCGGCTCGGCGTGGTGATCGTCGCGCAGGGCGGCGATGTGCCGGCGACGATGCGGGCCGCCCGGCTCGCCGATCGCATCGTCGGCTTCTTGCGCGGGCACGACACCGTCGACGAGCTGGTCCACGGGCTGGTCCGGATCGACGAGCTGGCGCCCCGCCGCACCGACGTGGTGATGAGCGCCGAGCTGGTGCAGCGGATCGCGCGCGCGCTCGACGACGGGCCCGCGCCGCGCGTGCTGCTCGCCGGGCCCGAGGGCGCCGGGCGCGGCCTCGTCGCCCAGGCGCTGTTCGGCGAGCGCGGCCGGACGACCGTGCGGATCGACCTCGCGGGCGTCGTCGCCGAAGGCAAGATCGCCGAGCGGGTGGCGGCCGGGCTGCGCGAGGCCGCGCTGCGCGACGCCGCGGCGATCCTCGACGGAGGGAGCGCGATCGACCGCGACGCCCCGCGCGCGCGCTGGTCCACGCGATCGCCGACAGCACCGCCGAGCTCGCCGTGCCCGTGGTGCTCACGCTGACCAGCCACCCGAGCTGGGTCGTCGAGGCGATGCCCGCGCTGGTCGAGCTCGACGTGCCGGCGCCGGTGTTTCGCGAGCGGGTCGAGCTGTGGCGGCGCGTCCTGCCCGATCCGATGGCCAGCGCCGAGGACCTCGAGATCGTCGCCAGCCGCTACGCGTTCACCGGCGCGACGATCGCGCGCGCCGCCCACCGCGCCGCGCAGGCCGCCCGGCTACGCGACCCGACCGCCCCGCAGGTCACGCTCGATGACCTCGGCGACGCCGCGCGCCTGATGTTCTCGCACCGCCTCGGCGCGATGGCCCAGCGCATCCCGATCGGGTTCTCGTGGAGCGACCTCGTGCTGCCGCGCGATACGCAGGAGGCCGTGCGCGAGGTCGTGCGATTCGCGCGCCATCGCTCGTTCCTCCTCGAGGAATGGGGGTTCGCGGCCAAGCTGCCGTACGGCCGCGGCGTGTCGGCGATCATGGCGGGCCCGCCGGGCACCGGCAAGACGATGGTCGCCCAGCTGCTCGCCAAGGAGCTCGGCTACGACCTCTACCGCATCGATCTGTCGCAGGTCGTCAACAAGTACATCGGCGAGACCGAGAAGAACCTGGCCAAGATCTTCGACGAGGCCGAGACCTCGCACGCCGTGCTGTTCTTCGACGAGGCCGACTCGCTGTTCTCCAAGCGCACCGACGTGAAATCGTCCAATGACCGCTACGCCAACCTCGAGGTCAACTACCTGCTGCAGCGCATGGAGACGTTCGACGGCGTGACCCTGCTCGCGACCAACCTCGAGCAGGGCATCGACGAGGCGTTCAAGCGTCGCGTGCGGTTCTCGATCCTGTTCGAGCTGCCCGAGGAGACCGAGCGCAAGAAGCTGTGGATCAGCATGTTCCCGCCGCGCGTGCCGCTCGCGCCCAACATCGACTGGGACCTGATCGCCAAGCGGTTCGAGATGGCCGGCGGCTACATCAAGAAGGCGGCCCTGCGCGCGGCGCTGATCGCCGCCGAGGCCCGCCGGCCGATCACGACGGCGGACCTCGTCGAGGCGGCGCGCCAGGAGTACCGCGAGATGGGCCGGATCATCTGACCGGCTCGAACGCGGGCGTCAGCATCGCGATCATGCGCGCCGGGGCCACGATGTCCTGGCGCGCGAGCCAGGCGTTGGCGTCGGCGGCGAGCGCGACCGCATCGCGGCCGTCGGTCAGGTGCGCGAGGCGATGGCGCGCCACGGCGGCGAACAGCGCCATGCCCGCCGCATCGAGCGCAGTCACCGCGCGCACGAGCGCCTCGCGCGCGGCCGCGTCGTCGGTATCGAGCCGCGCGCAGCCGGCGGCGAGCAGGTGCGCGAGCCCGTCGGCCCAGCCCATGCGCTCCTTGTGCAGGCGGCGGACGTCGCGCCGGACCTGGGCGACCAGCGCGCGCGCCTCGCCCGGGGCGCTCGCCCGGCGCTGCCGCGCGACCGCGAGCGCAACACGCCCGCGCAGCTCGCGCATCGCGATGCGGAAGTACTGCACGCGCATGACCAGCGAGGCCTCGAGGCGCGGCCACGCGTCCTGCAGGCGCGCATGCGCCGCGCCGGCGTCGCCGCAGTACAGATCGCACTGCGTCGTCGCATAGAGGTTCCAGTAGTGCAGCATCTGGAAGCCGCGCTGGGGCCAGCGCCGGAGCGCCTCGTCCGCCTGGGCGCGCGCCTGCGCGACGTCGTCGCGCTGCAGGCACGCCAGGTGGTTGGCGAGCCCGGTGCGCAGCGAGTTCGAGAAGTAGAGGTCGCCGCGCGCGTCGGCCTCGTGGAGCGCGACCGGCACGCGGCGGCGCAGCTCCTCGAGCCGGCCCAGCCAGCCCAGGAGCTCGAGCTCGTAGTCCTGCGCCGCGCCGAGCTCCCAGGCGACGCCGGTGGCGCCCGCGCGCAGGATCTGCTGGGTCGCGACGACGTGGCCGAGGGCCTCGGCGAACCGCCCGAGCACCGCGGCGATCATGCCGGCGGATAGCCCGAGCACGCCGTCGACGTACGGCTGGCCGATCCGGGCGCCGATCTCGTTCGCGCGGGCGAGCAGGCGGGTCGCCCGGGCCTCGGCGCCGACGCTGGCCGCGTAGACCGCCTCGACGGCGATCGCGCGGCACACCCGCGAGCGCTCGCCGGCGCGCAGCGCGAG
>DATIPJ010000737.1:0-9936 GCA_035472155.1 Kofleriaceae bacterium | reverse complement strand
CGCAGCATCTCGCGCGAGTCCTCCTGGTCGTCGACCAGCACGATCCGGCACTTGTCGGTTCGCCGCGCCGGCGTGCGTTGCGGGCCCCACTCGAGCACGTTGTGCTGGAGCAGCGGGATCGAGACCTTGAAATCGCTGCCGCGACCTGGGCCGTCGCTGTGGACCTCGATCGTGCCGCCGTGCAGATCGATGATGCTCTTGGCGAGTGACAGGCCGACGCCGAGCCCACCGCGCGAGCGGTCGAGGCGCTGTTCGGACTGCACGAACAGGTCGAAGATCTTGCTCTGCAGCTCGGACTCGATGCCGACGCCGTGATCGATCACGCGCAGCACGCCCTGGCCGTTCTCGATGGTGACCAGCAGGCGGACCACGCTGTTGCGTGGCGAGTAGTTCGCGGCGTTGGAGATGAGATTGACCACGACCTGAACCAGGCGGCCGGCGTCGCCGCGCACCGGCATCGGCTGGTTGGGCAGGCTGTAGTCGAGCCGCACGCCGCGCTCGGCGAACAGCGGGCTGGTCGACTCGATCGCCGCCTCGATCGGGACGCGCAGGTCGACGTCGTCGTTGAGCAGCTGGAACTTGCCGCGCGTGATGCGCGAGACGTCGAGCAGGTCGTCGAGCAGGCGCTTCATGTGCTTGGCCTGGCGCTCGATCACGCCCTGGCAACGCGCGATCGAGTCGCCATCGGGCTGGCGCTTGATCAGCGTGGTCGCGTTCATGACCGCAGCGAGCGGGTTGCGCAGCTCGTGCGACAGCATCGCGATGAACTGCTCGCGGCGCCGGGCGCCCTCCTCGGCCTGTTCCAGCAGGGTCGTGATCCGGCGCTGGCGCTGCTCGAGCTCGCGCTGTGCGGCGAGCGGCCCCGAGATGTCGCGACCGATCGCCGAGACGCCGGCGATCCGGCCGTGGCGGTCGTGAATCGGCGAGATCGTCGTCGAGACCTCGACGCTGGCGCCCGACTGGTGGCGGCACAGCGTCAGGACGTGCTCGACGATCTCGCCGCGCCGGCTGCGCCCGAGCAGCTCGTCGAGCTGGTGCTCGGCGCCCTCGCGCATCAGCATGCGGATGTTGCAGCCGATCGCCTGCTCGGCGGCGTATCCGTACAGGCGCTCGGCGCCGCGGTTCCAGGTCGTGATCCGGCCGGCGAGCGCCATGCCGATGATCGCGTCGTCGGACGATTCGACGATCGCCGACAGCTCCGCGAGATGGGACCTGGCACGGTCGAGCGCCGAGATGTCGGTCAGGGTCATCACCACGCCCTCGATCGGCGGCGCCTCGCGGTCCTGGTCGTTGTGCGTGACCATATAGGGCAGGATGCGCAGGAAGTAGGGCACCGCGTTGCAATCGCGGACCTCGTCCTCGATCACACGGCCGGTCGCGCGCACCTGCTCGATCTCCGCCATCAGCTGCGGTCGCACGATGTTGTGCGAGAAGTCGCTGAGCTGACGCCCGAGGTCGAACGGCTGGAACCGGAACACGCTGGCGATCCTCGACGTGAACCGGCGGATCCGCAGGTCGTGATCGAGGAAGATCGTGCCGACATCGGTGCCCTCGAGCAGGTGCGCCATATCGGTGTTGAGCTCCTTGAGCTCGAGGATCTTCTGCTGGTACTCCGCGTTGACCGTGTAGAGCTCCTCGTTGACCGAGTGCAGCTCCTCGTTGGTGCTCTGCAGCTCCTCGTTGGACGCGACCAGCTCCTCGTTGGTCGCCTGCATCTCCTCGTTCGAGGTCTCGAGCTCCTCGATCGTGGTCTGCAGGGTCTCGCGGGTGTACGCCAGCTCGGCCTCGAGCGCATCGACGTGATCGCGCGAGCTCTCGGTGATCGAGACCGCGGGCGGCGCGGCGTGCTCGACGCCGGCGCTCCGCCCGATGCCCTGGAAGGTCACCAGCACATGGCGCGCGCCGGTGCGCGGATGGACGAGCGGCTCGACGCTCAGCGTGCAGCGGACCTCCGGGGACGTCGCGCTCTCGTGGGCGGGGTCTCGCGGGGCGTCGAGGTCCGGGATGCGGACACCGGTGTGAGCGACGCTGATGCGGTCGCGGACCGCGCGCTGGATCGCGCTGCCCACCACGCCGCGCAGGTCGTCGTGGATCAGATCGAGCAGGTGGCTGGTCGGCCGGCGGCGGCGGATCTTGAGCAGCCGCTCGGCACCGGCGAAGCTATCGACCAGCACGCCATCTTCGTCGAGCAGGAACCCGGGCGGCATGTAGCGGTCGAGCAGCTGGTCGTAGGTCTCGAGGATCAGCGGGTCCGGTCCGCGCGTGCGCGGCAGGTCGAGCATGCTCGGCAGCACCGGTCGCCGGCTGGTCTGGCGATGCAGCGGCAGCCGGATCTGCGAGAGCAGCGCCACGTCGCGGCGCTTGCGATAGATCTTCCAGTGGTCGTCGATCGCGACGAACTCGTCGCTGAGCGCGCCCGGGGTCTCGCTCGCCCCCAGGAACAGCACGCCGCTCGACGCCAGCCCGAAGTGAAACAGCGACATCACGGTGCGCTGTGCCTGGGGCTGGAAGTAGATGAGCATGTTGCGGCACGAGATGAAGTGCATCTTCGTGAACGGCGCGTCCTTGGTGACGTTGTGGCGCGCGAACACGATCAGCTGCCGGAGGTCCTGCGAGACCTGGTAGCCGCTCGACCGCTTGGTGAAGAACCGCTGCAGCCGCCGGGCGCCGACGAACTGCAGCTGCTCGTCGCCGTACACGCCGGCGCCGGCGTGCTCGAGCGACGACTGGTGGACATCGGTCGCCAGGATCTTGAGCCGCAGCGGACGGTCGCGCGCGGTGAACGCCTCCAGGAACAGCATCGCGAGCGAGTAGGCCTCCTCGCCGGTCGCGCAGCCGGCGATCCAGACGCGGAGCTCCTCTTCGACGGGCAGCCGGTCGAGCAGCGACGGGATGACCTCCTGCTCGAGGCGCTCGAACGCCTCGGGGTCGCGGAAGAACTGGGTGACGCCGATCAGCAGGTCCTGATAGAGGAGGTTGAGCTCGCCGGGGTCGCTCTGGAGCTGGTCGACGTAGGCGGCCAGGTCGGGGAGGTGCAACAGGTCGACCCGGCGCTGGATGCGGCGGCCGACCGTGGTGGTCTTGTAGAGCGAGAAGACGATGCCGAAGTGGTCGCGCAGCAGATGCAGCACGATGTTCATCGTGGGGTCGTCGGACAGAAGGCTCGCCTCGGCGGCGGTCTCGCGCGGTGCCAGGCCGCACAGGATCCGAGCGATATCGCGCGGGGGGTACGCGTGATCGACCGCACCGGTGGCGGCAGCGGACACCGGCATGCTGTCGAACTTGGCGCTCGCGGCGGTCTCGGCCAGGACCAGGCCGCCGGCGCGCTTGACCTCGACCACGCCGCGCGACCCGTCGCTGCCGCTGCCCGACAGGACAATCGCGACCGCCTGATCGCCCACGTCCTGGGCGAGCGAGCGGAAGAACGTGTCGATCGGCAGCGTGAACGCCTGGGGCTCCTTGTCGGTCAGCACCAGGTGACGCTCGCGGATGATCATCTGCTTCCGCGGCGGCATGAGATAGATGTGGTTGGCGCACACCGGCATGCCGTCCTCGGCGAGGACCACGGGCATCTCGCTGTGGCGCGCGAACAGCTCGTCCATCAGACTGCGGAAGTCCGGCGACAGGTGCTGCACGAGGATGAACGCCATCCCGGTGTCGGGCGGCAGCGCGTCGAACAGCTGCTCGAGCGACTCGAGGCCACCTGCGGATGCGCCGATGCCGACGATGCGGCCTTCGGTAGGTTCTTGCGGCTCCGGGTGCACGCCACCGATTCGCGCGCCGCCGGGATCAGCATCCGATGACTTGTCACCGAGCATTACTCTTGGAAGCTCGTATCATTCAAATGCTGGGCCGAAAATCTCTGGTGACGCGCGATCAGAAGTACGCGTTGCCACGACCATGGCCACCGCGTGTGCCCTGCGTGCACTGCGCGCAATCGCTCATCGTGCGCAGCAGCGCCGTGGGCGAAGGGCTCGCCCGCTCGCTCGGCCAGCGTCGCTCACGTGAGCTCGGCGATCGTGCCGGGCCAGTCGGCGACCGGGCTCGACAGGCGGCCATCGGCGCGATCGGCGCGACCACCGCCGCGGCCGCCAAGCCGCGCGGCGAGCTGCTTCCATAGCGCGCCGCAGTCGAGGCTCGAGCCGCTCGCGCGCATCATCACGACGGTCGCGCCGGCGTCGTCGGGCGCGCACAGGATCGCATCGCGGCCGGCTGCCACGAGCTTGGCTGCCACGCTGCGCAACAGCTCAGCATCGCCCGGCATCGCGGCGACCGCTGCGCCGGTCCCCGGCAGCTGCGCGATGATCGCGTTCGCCAGCCGGCTGCGCAGCTGCGTCAGCTCACTGCCGGATGCGTCGACCTCGCGCCGCAGCTTGTCGATCGCGGCGGGGACCTCGGCCGGGCCGCACGAGAACTGGCTGGCCAGGCCGCGCAGGACGTGGTCGCGCGCGAACAGCTCGGCGCGCCCGCGCCGCGCCGCGGTGAACGTCACGCGCGTCATGCCCTTGTAGCGCTCGGCCCCGGTGACCCGCACGGCGCCGAGCTGCGAGCTACGCGCACAGTGGGTGCCGCCGCACGGCGACAGATCGAACTCGCCGATCGCGACCACGCGGATATCGGCGGCGACCTTGGGATCGCGGCGCAGCTTGAGCTGGGCGAGCTCGTCCGGCGTGGGGAACCAGGCGCGGATCGCGACGTCGTCGTCGATGATGTCGTTGGCGAGCTCCTCGGCGGCGGCGATCTCGCCCTCCGGGACGCGGTCGCGCGACACGTCGATGGTCAGCGTGCTCTCGCCCAGGCGGGCCGACACCGTCGGGGCCTGCGCGCGATCGAGCAGCGCGCCGCTCAGCAGGTGCTGCGCGGTGTGCTGCGCCATGTGCTGGCGGCGGCGCGCCCAGTCGAGCTCGCCCGTCAGCCGCGCGCCGACCACCGGCGCCTCGCCGGCGATCAGGTGCACGATCGTGCCGTCGTCGATTTCCTGGGTGTCGACCACCTCGGTGCCGCCCAGCTGGCCGCGATCGCCGAGCTGACCGCCCGCCTCGGGATAGAACGCCGTCTGATCGAGCACGACGGCTGGCTTGGCCTTGTAGCTGGTGATCGCGACGACCTCGGCCTCGAACCGGCGGAGGTACGCGTCGTCGTGATAGAGGCGGCGAGTCATCGCCGTTGGTCTATCACGCTTGGATCGGCTCGCGAAGCGCTCGCCTAGGCTTCCGCTAGCCAGAGCCGCATGCGGCCGCGCGGATCGGGGAATGCCTCGCGCACCTGCCAGCCCGCGCCCTCGAGCAGCGCCGCGATCACCTCGGGCGCGTGCTTGTAGCAGTACTCGGTGATGATCGGCTCGCCGCGCTCGAGGTGGATCGGCTCGCCGTGCACGTGCACGACCTGGCGGCGCCGGCTGAACAGGTGCATCTCGACGCGCGAGTGCGCCGCGTCCCACACCGCGCGGTGCAGGAACGCGCCGAGATCGAACGTCGCGCCGTGCGTGCGGTTGAGATGGGCGAGGACGTTGAGGTCGAACGCGGCGGTCACGCCCAGCGAGTCATCGTAGGCGCGGATCAGCTCCTCGACGTTGTGGTTCGAATCCGCGCCGAGCACCAACATGGCGCCCGGGCCGGCGAGGTCGGCCAGCCGCCCGAGAAAGCGCGCCGCGTCCTCGGGCTCGAAGTTGCCGATCGTCGAGCCGGGGAAGAACACCAGGCTGCGGCCGGTGTGGCTCGACGGCGGCATCACGAGCCGCTGGGTGTAGTCGGCGGCGATCGGCACGATCTCGAGCCCGGGGAAGTCCGCGCCGAGGTCGCGCGCGGTCTCGTCGAGCTGCTTGGCGCTGACGTCGATCGGGACGTACGTGTGCGGCTGCTCGAGCGCGCTGAGCAGCATGCGCGTCTTGCGACCGGCGCCGCTGCCCGGCTCGATCACGCGCGCGGCGGGCCCGGCGAGCGTTGCGATCGTCGGCAGGTGCTGCTCGAGCAGCGCGAGCTCGGAGCGGTACGGGTAGTACTCGTCGAGCGTACAGATCTGCTCGAACAGCTCGGCGCCGCGCGCGTCGTACAGCAGCTTGCAGGGCAGGTACTTGCGCGGCGCGCGAAGCCGCTTGACGATGTCGTCGTCGGCGAACGGATCCGGCAGGGGGCGAAGGGCGCGGCTGGTGGGTTTCATCCTGGTCTCCTCGTCTGCTTGGGATCTACGCGGTCCGGGTCAGCGGTTACACAACGCTTGAGGCCTCGCTCGCCAGGCGCACGCCGGTCATCTGCCAGCGCGCACCGGGCGGAAAGAAGTTGCGATACGACCGGCGGATGTGGTCCGCGGGAGTGAAGCACGAGCCGCCGCGCAGCACGTTCTGGCCGCTCATGAACTTGCCGTTGTACTCGCCGAGCGCACCGGCGAGCGGGCGAAATCCCGGGTACGCCGAGTAGCTGCTCGACGTCCATTCCCAGACGTCGCCGAACAGCTGCGCGAGCTCGCCGGGCGGGGCGCGGTCGGGGTGCAGCCGGTCGGCGTCGGCGAAGTTGCCGGTCGGTGCGGCGCGCAGCGCGGCGTGCTCCCACTCGGCCTCCGTCGGCAGTCGCGCACCGAGCCAGCGCGCGATCGCATCGGCCTCGTAGAGGCTCAGATGACACGCGGTCTCGCCGGGGTCGATCGGGCGCGCGCCGGCGAGCTCGTAGAGCGCGGGATCGCCCCCCGCGCGCTGCCAGTACAGCGGTGATTCCCAGCGCTCGGTCTGCACGACGTGCCAGCCGTCGCTCAGCCACAGGCGGTGATCGCGGTAGCCGCCGTCGGCGATGAACGCCAGTACCTCGGCGTTGGCGATCGGCCGGCTGGCGAGCCGGTACGGCGCGAGCAGCGCGCGGTGGCGCGGCCGCTCGTTGTCGAACGCGAAGCCGGTGGGCGGCGCGCCGATCTCGACGATGCCGCCGTCGAAGCGCGTCCACGCCATGGGCTCGGGTGCCGACGGTGCGCCGCGCGCGAGGTCGCGGTAGGCGGGCAAGAGCGGCTGGGTGCCGAGCGTGTACTTGAGGTCCGTGAGGATCAGCTCCTGATGCTGTTGCTCGTGGTGCAGGCCGAGCTCGAGACGCAGTCGCGCGTCGTCATCGAGCGACCCAGCCGCGAGCGCGCTCGCCACGCGCTGATCGACGGCGGCGCGATACGCGTGCACGCGATCGAGCCCCGGCCGCGTGAGCATGCCGCGGCGCGGTCGCTCGACGCGCGGACCGACCGCCTCGTAGTAGCTGTTGAACAGGAACTCGAACGCCGGATCGAACGCCTCGCCCCGGAGCACGAACGCCTCGAAGAACCACGTGGTATGCGCGAGGTGCCACTTCGCGGGGCTCGCGTCGGGCATCGGCTGCACGACGGCGTCCTCGGGCGACAGCGGCGCGCACAGCTCGAAGGTGCGGCGGCGCACGGCCGCGAACCGGTCGGCCAGCACGGCGCCATCGAGCCCGCTGGGCTCGCGAGCCGTCTCTGCATGCGTCGTACGTCCGATCGGGCACATGGCGCGCTGGAGTGGGAAACATGGCCCACTCAGCGCATCGAGGCGACTGCGAACTGCCTGGATTCGTGACGTGCTGTTGTCAGGTTTGGTGAGCCCGGGCGATCACTTCATCACGCGCTCGACGGCTCCCGTCGGGACCCATCCGGTCATACCGCCGGCGATCCGCACGCGGGTCCACGCTGCGCGGCGCTCGAGCACAGTGACCTCGACACCGCGGGGCAGCGGTTGCGAAAGTGCGGCAGGGGCGCCCGCACTGTCAGCGGCGCGCAGCACGACATCATCCATCACGACGGCGTCGTCGGGATGGCGATCCTCGAACACGACCGAGGCGAGCATCGCGGTCCACACGGCGAGCGGAAGCAGCGCGAGCCCGACGAGCCCGCGCCGCCGGCGGCCGGCCCACGGCACGAGCAAGAGGATCGCGATCGCGAACGCCGCGCTGCCGACGATGAGCTTGCGGGCGCGCGGCCAGACATGGAAGAACAGCAGCGTGTCGGTCGCGCCGCCGGCCCCCGGGCGAAACGCATCGGCGCGGTGGCCGCGCAGCCACGCGAGGTTGTGGCGCGCGCGCGCATTGCCGCCGTCGATCGCGAGCGCGCGACGGAACGCCAGGGTCGCGGTGGCGACGTCACCGGCGCCGAGCGCGGCGTTGCCCCAGTCGGTCAGAAGCTCCGGGCGATCGGGCGTCGCGCGCACGGCCTCGCCGAACGCGGTCGCGGCGCGCGCGAACGCCGCCTTGCGCGCGGTCGCGTTGCCGGTGAGCTGCATCGCCTCCTGGTACGCCGCGCGACCCTCCTCGAGGACGGTCTTCTCGCCGAGCGGCGCGGTGCTCGCGGGCGCCGAGCTGGCGGCGAGCGCGAGCGGCAGGGCCTCGGCGCTCGGGGCGGCCGCGACGGCGGCACCGAGGACGAGCAGGATCATCGCCGCCGACGCGCGGGCTCGCGCGGGTCGCTTGCGCGCTTCGGTGAGCCACCGGCGCAACAGGCCCGCGGCGTCGGAGCGCAGATCGGGGGTCAGCGGCACCGCGGCGGCGCTCTGCGAGAAGCTTTCGGTCTCGAGCCGCGCGACCAGGCCTCCATCGCCGAGAGCTGCGGGGTCGCGTGCGAGCAGCTTGGCGAGCTCGCGCAGCGCCGCGGCGAGCGGCCCGGCGATGTCGCGCGCCGGCTCGGCGCCGGCGCGATCGAGCAAGTCCTCGACCCGGCGCCGCGCGGCGCGCACCTCGGCCGCCTCCTCGCGCTGGGTCTGGGTGCGCAGCTGCCAGCTCCGCGTCGCGAGCAGCGCGAGCGGGATCGCATAGAGCAGCGCGACGACGAGCCACAGCAGCGTGCCACCGATCGGCCGATCCTCCTCGGCGCCCACCGTGGACAGCGCGAGCTCGGCATCGACCAGCGAGCCTTCGGGCTCTGCGGCCCCCGGCTTGCCCGGCTTGCCCGCGCCGGGCTTGGGCTGCGCGGCGACGACATCGCCGGCGCTCACCACGCTGCCGCCCGCGACCGACAGCGCGATCGGCTCGGAGCGGATCGTCTGGTAGGTGCCCTTGACCGGATCGAAGTACGAGAACGCGATCGCGGGGACCGCGGTCGCCGGCCCGGTGACCTGCGCGGTGACCTTGAACGTCTTGGTCTTGCCGTCCTCCGACAGCTCGCCGGTCGCCTGCTCGCTGGGGACCTGGAACTTGTCCTTGGGCAGACCGCCTTCGCCGTCGAGCCGCCCGAGCGCGAGCGCATCGAGCCGCTGATTGCTCTTGATCCGGATCGCGAGCTCGACCGGCTCGCCGAGCTTGACGACCGAGCGCGACGTCGTGACATCGATCGAGAACTGGTCGCCGACCGCGCCGGCGAAGTTGTTCGGTTTGTCGGTCTCGGGCAGCGCCTTGACCTCGAGCGTGCGCGCCACGTCCATCGCGCGAAACAGCCGGCTCGGCGCATTGCCGAAGAAATCGGCGCGCCCGGTCTGCAGCGCGGCGACCACCGACGACGCCGGGACCTCGAGCTTGCCGGGCTTCCTGGGCGCGAGCCAGAACGTGGTGACCAGGCGGTTGTACGCGTCGACCTTGTCAACCTCGTAGGGCACGACCAGCTCCTTGCTCCCGGCCTGGAACTTGAGCGACTTGCGCGGGTCCTTGGCCGGCGGCGCGCTGACCGTGAACGTATCGAGCGCGAGCAGCGGGATCGACCACTTGGGGCTATCCTGCGGCGAGGCGCGGAACAGCCAGGTCAGCGTCACCGGTACGGTCTCGCCGACGAAGATCGGCCGCTCGGGCAGCGCGAGCGAGAGCTTCATGTTGTCGGTGACCGGGATCGTGTCGACGTCGGCCTCGCCCGCGCTCGCGACGGCGCGCTTGCTGCCCTGGCTCACCGTCACCGACGGGATGCGCAGCCGCCCCTCCTTGTGCGGCTCGACGCTCCACCGCATCACCCAGGTGACCTTGCTGAAGTCAC
>DATIPJ010000736.1:0-14557 GCA_035472155.1 Kofleriaceae bacterium | reverse complement strand
TACTTTCATCTCGACGACATCAAGGTCGCCGTCGGCGATACGATCAAGCGCGGCACCATCGTCGGCAAGGTGGGCCTTACCGGGCGCACGACCGGACCGCATCTGCATGTCGGGATCTGGGTGCCGGGTGGCTTCATCGATTCGGAAGTGTTTCTGCGCCTACGCATCGGCGTACCGGTGGAACACCCGTGAGCGGTCCATGAACGCGTCCACGGAGTCCCCGTGAGCCGCTCATGCGTGCGATTGGCAATGTTTTAGCGACGGTCGATGTTGGAACGACCGATCGTCGTATTGGCGATCACGAGCGGCCACGGGAGTCGTGAGCGCGCTCATGGTGAAGATCACGAGTGTTATCGCCGAATGCAGGGTGTGATTTGAACCGCCCTCGTATAGACTCCGGCGCCAACCACCACTCCATCACATTTATGATTCGACGACATTTAAGCTTGTCCTGTTGTTTTGTGCTGGCAGCTGGCTTTGGGCTTCGCGACATCGCGTTTGCCCAGAACGAGCTCTCCGTCTACGACGACGCTCTGCTGAGCGCGTGGGAGAACTGGAGCTGGGCCGGCGTCGACTTCGCCAGTACGGCCGTCGTTCACTCCGGATCCACCTCGATCGCGGTCAACGCGGGCCCGTTTACCGCGCTGAGCCTGCGGCACGTGGCATTCGATACCACGGGCTTCGGCAATGTGACGTTCTGGATCCATGGCGGACCGGCGGGCGGACAGCGGTTACACGTGACCGCCACGCTGAATGACAATGGTCAGTCATTCGGTGTCGATATTCCGGCGCTCGCCGCCAATACGTGGCAGCAGGTGTCGATCCCGCTGGCGTCGCTGGGCGCGGCCGACGTCTCCAACTTCACGGGCTTCTGGGTCCAGGAGTGGACGGGCAATCCACAGCCCACGTTCTACGTCGATGACGTCGCGGTGACGCGAAGTGTGCCCACCACGCCCGCGCCACCGCTCGCGCACGGCATGGCGCTCTACGACGACGCGTTTGCCGAGGGCTGGCAGAACTGGAGCTGGGCCTCGGTCAACGCTGCCAACGTCAGTCCGGTGAGCTCGGGCGCGAGCTCGATCGGCGTACGCGCCGGAGCGTTCTCGGCGCTCGCGTTTCACCACGCCGCGCTCGACACCTCGATGTACACGAGCCTGACGTTCTGGATCAATCCCGGACGAGGCCAGCAGCTGCTGACGCTGCGCGCGGTGCTCTCGGGGAGCAATATCACGGCGGGCCTCACGCTGCCGCCGCTCACCGCGGACCCGGACCATCCCTGGCAGAAGGTCACGGTCCCGCTCGCCGCGATCGGCGCGGATCGAAAGCCCGATCTGACCGACATCTGGCTGCAGGAGATCGGAGGCGTCGATCAATCTGCAAACCCGTTCTTCATCGACGACATGCGGCTCGATCTCGCGCCGCCGCCGGCGCGCGTGAACATCACCGTCGACGGCAAGCGAGCGCTGCACACGATCGACGCCCGGATCTTCGGGATCAACGCGAACGTGTGGGACGGCGCGTTCAATACATCGACGACGGCGGACCTTCTGGTCGAGGCGGGCAACCAGGCGCTGCGATTCGGTGGCGGCTCGCTGTCCGACGCCTATCACTGGGAGACCAACACGACCGAAGGCCAGACCTTCCAGTGGGCCACGAACCTCGACCGGTTTGCCAACGTCGCCCTGGCGACCGGAGCGAACGTGTTCATCACCTCGAACTACGGCTCGGGCACCCCCGAGGAGGCCGCCCGCGAGGTGCGCTACGCGAACGGCCGGCAAGCCTACGGCTTCAAGTACTGGGAGATCGGCAACGAGAGCTACGGGACCTGGGAGCTCGATAATAATGCACGGCCCCACGACCCGGTGACGTACGCGACCCGGTTCAAGGAGTACGCGCAGCAGATGAAGGCGGAGGATCCAAGCGTCAAGATCGGCGCGGTGGTCGTGGCCGATGAGGACAGCTTCGCCAACTACGGCGACGAGTCGGCGACCAATCCGCGCACCGGCGCGACGCACCAGGGCTGGAACGCGGTGATGCTCGCCACGCTCAAGCAGCTCGGTGTGACCCCGGACTACGTGATCTATCACCGCTACGAGCAAGGCCCCAGCGGCGAGAGCGATAGCTTCCTCTTGAGCTCGGCCCGGACGTGGGGGAACGACGCGGCGGCGATCCGCGGCATGCTGAACGACTATCTCGGGGCCAGCGCGGCGGGGGTGGAGATCATGTGCACCGAGAACAACTCCGTATTCTCCAATCCCGGCAAGCAGACCACGAGTCTGGTGAATGGATTGTTCATGGCGGACAGCCTCGCCAACATCATGAAGTCCGAGTTCAACGGGTTCTTCTGGTGGAATCTGCGCAATGGCCAGGAAGCTGCGAATAACAACAACCCGTCGCTCTACGGATGGCGCAAGTACGGTGACTACGGAATCGTGACGGCGGCGACGCCGGCGGGCCCGGCCGACCGATATCCGACGTTCTACCTGTACAAGCTGCTGAAGCACTATGCCCGCGGTGGCGAGGGCGTGCTCACCGCCGCCAGCGACTACAACGGCGTCGCGGTCTACGCGGTGCGCGATCCGCGCTCGCATACCGTGAACCTGCTCGTGATCAACAAGCACCCCACGCAGACACTCGCTCTGACCTTCTCGGTCGGCGGCGTCAACCTCGGCAAGTCGGCTGAGGTCTTCGCCTACGGGATTCCGCAGGATGAGGCGGCGCGGGTCGGTCTCGGCTCGGCGGCGGATGTCACCCGGTCGACCTTCGCGCTCTCGGGGCCGACGTTCGTCTGGCGCCCGGGCCCTTACTCGGCCACGGTGATCCGCCTGACGACGGCCGATTAAGAGGCGGCGTCAATGCGGGTGGGCGGAGAGCCAGCGGTCGAGGATCGCCAGCTCGTCGGCGCTGTCGGGCCCCGTGAGCAGGCCCGAGCGCGCAGCGCGCGCCATCGCGAGGCCGCCGGCGACGTCGCGCCGCGTCTCGAACAGCGCGCGGCCCAGGTTGGCCTTCACGCGCGCGAGCTCGAAGGCATCGCCGTCGCTCGCCTTGAGCTGCTGCGCGCGCTCGAGCAAGGGAATCGCCTCTGCGGGCCGACCCGACAGGACGAGGCAGGCCCCCTTGCCGCTCAGCGGATAGATCAGCGCGCGCAGGTACGGCGTGGCGGGCTTGTCGAGGAGCTCGATCGCGCGCGTGAAGTCGCGATTGGCTTGCTCGCAGTTGCCGCGCTTCGCGATGACATCGGCGCGATCGCTCAGCGCGATCGCGAGATTGACCGCGGTGCCGCTCGCCTTCTCGAACAGCGCGATCGCCTCGTTGTAGGCGCGCACCGCATCGTCGAAGCGCCGCACGCGCTGTAGCGCGATGCCGCTGTTGGTGAGCGTGCGTCCGAGGCCCACGTCGCCCGCCGGCAGCGTGGCGCGGATCATGGCGAGCGCGCGCTCGTAGAGGGCGACCGATTCGTCGAGCCGTCCGACGTCGTCGAGGATGCTCGCCTCCGCGGCCAGGGTGAGCCCCAGCGCGGCCGATGGACCGAGCCGGCCCGCGCGAAGCCGCCCCGCCTGCTCGATCGCCGCGAGCGCCTGGTCGAGCCGGGCCCCGCGCTGCAGGGCCACGCTCAGGTTCTGCCAGCTGTCGGCCTCGTCGAGGCTGTCGGCGCCGAACACCGCGCGCCGTCGCTCGATCGCCTCTCGGGCGACGGCGATCGCGGCGTCCACCTCCTCGGACCTCATGTACGAGCTGGCGGTCTCGTCGAGCGCATCGCACAGCCGCCCCGCGAGCGGCGACTGCGGAGAGGCCGCCCCCGCCTGCTCGAGCAGCTGGCGCTCCTCCTTGAGCAGGACCAGCCCCTCTGCGGGCCGCGCGCCGTGGTCGAGGACGATCGCGTGCGCGTACAGCAGATCAGCGCGGAGGTCGATCGGATCGCCCGCGCGCAAGACGGCCGCGCGCGCCGAAGGTACCAGCGCGAGCGCCTCGTCGATCTTGCCGCGGGCCTGCGACATCATCAGCATGAGGTTCGTCCACGCGAACGCCTCGTCGCGGTCGTCGTGCGCGCGCGCCGCGACGTCGAGGAGCTCGCGCAGGATCAGCTCGGCCGTGCCGCGCTCGCCCAGCCGGCTGATGATGCGAACCTGCACCACCAGCGCACCGGCCAGCGTCGGTGCATGACCGAGCGCGCGCGCCGCGGCGACGAGCTCCGCCGCCCTGGGCGCCAGCCCTTCCAGCCGGCCTGCGCGCTGGGCGACGTCGAGCTCGCGGGTCCGGTTCGCGAGCGCGGTCGCCGTGGTGCGGTCAGCAGCGCTCGCGGGCGGCGGTGCGGCATCGAGCGCGCGCGCATCGGCGCACACCTCGAGCGGCGACAGCGAGGTCGCGGCGCGGACCGACTGATCGACCGCGGCGCGATCGCTCGCCCGCCCGACGACCTCTACGGTCTCGCCGAGCTCGACGAGCCAGCGATCGAGGCACTCCATGCGCCGATCCAGCAGCGCGTCGGACTGGCGGTGCTCGACGCGGGTCGCGCGGCACGCGTCGACGTACATCTCTCCCCAGCCGCCCGCACCGGCATCGATCGCGCCGGCGCTCCGGGCGAACCGGCTCGCGCCCTGCGCGGGATCGACGGTGACGAGGTGCGCATAGAGCGAGGCGACGCGTCGCGGGCCCCACACCGCAGCGAGCCGATCGGTCGGCGGCGCGCACAGCTCCGGCGCGCCGCGCGCGCCCACGACCGCGGCGGCGACCAGCGCCGACGCCACGGCGATCCCGGCTGCGATCGCGGCGATCACCCGGTGTCTTCCGGCCGCGGCGCGGCGCTCGAGCGCGTCGAGCAGCGCTGTCAGCGACGGCCAGCGCGCCTGAGGATCGACCGACAGACCGCGGCGCATCATGGCGAGCAACCAGCGCGGCACGCGCTCGCCCGGCGGTGGCTCGGCGATCGCGCCCGAGCAGGCCGCGGCGCGGACCTCTTGCCACCGCGTGCCGGGAAATGGCCGGCTCCGGCACACCGCCTCCCAGAGCGCGACGCAGAACGCGAACTGATCGCTGCGCGCGTCGACCGCCTGCCCTGTCCACTGCTCGACGGACATGTACGCCGGCGTACCCACGGCGCTGCCGCGGGTCGTGCGGTCACCGTCGATCTCCGCGATCTCCAGGAGCTCTTCGTGAGCTTCGTCGACGGTGTCGACCACGAGGCCGAAATCGCAGACCCGCGGCCGACCCTCGCTGCCGATCAAGACGTTGTCGGGCTTGAAGTCGCGATGGACCAGGCCGGCGGCGTGCGCGGCGGCGAGGCCCCTGCCCGCAGACACGAACATCTGCAGGATCTCGCGCCACCGGCGCGGCCGCTCGCTCAACCAGCCGCGCAGCGTCGTGCCGGGCACCAGCTCCATCGCGACGTACATCTGCTCGTGGACGCGATCGATCTCGAACACGGTCACGACGTTCGGATGCGCGAGCCGCGCCATCGCTTGCGCCTCGGCGGCGAGGCGCCGCGCACCATCGTCCGCAGAGAACTTGCGCCTCGGCTGCAGCAGCTTGAGCGCAACGCGGCGATGCAGTGCCGGATCGCGCGCCTCGAACACCACCCCCATGCCACCCGCGCCGAGCTGCCCGACCACCTCGTAGCGCCCCCAGCGCCCGGCCTTCACAATGCCGGTGCCATCGATGTACCCGCGACGACCGCCCGCTCCCGCCGATTCATCGGCGGAGCGCATCAGGCTGTCGGTCGCGGTGATCGTGACCGATTCGTCCGCCGCCACAGCGCACGCATCGTCACACGATCGTGCATCCGGATCAACGCGGAACGCGGTGCTCGGCGATGCCAACCGTTTCCGCTTGCGGCAAACGGTTGCCCTGAACCGTAACACCGGTGCGACATTCGGCAGGTGGCGCGGTCACCCATGGCATCCGGTATCGCATCGGACATCGCCTCCGGGGTCACGCTCGCTGCGATCGCCGCCGTCGCGTTCGGAGTGACGACGCCGATCGTCGCGTGGAGCGGGCAGTTCGTGGGTCCGCTCGCGACGGCGTCGCTGCTGTACGCCGGCGCCGCGGCGGTGGCGCTCGTGCTGTCGCGCGTGGCCGCCGGCCGCGATGCCCGTGTGCGGCGCAGCGATGGCGTGCGGCTCGTGATGGTGGCGGTCGCCGGTGGGGCGATCGCGCCCAGCCTGCTGGCGTGGGGACTGCAGCGGTCCGGCCCGACGGCGGGCGCCCTGCTGCTCAATCTCGAGGCGGTGTTCACGATCCTGCTGGCGCGCGCATTCTTTCGCGAGCCGATCGGTGTGCGCGTCGGGTTCGCGGTGTTCTGCATGGTGCTCGGCGGCGGTGCGCTCGCGCTCGAGACGTCGGGGAGCGGGGCCGTCGGTGCCGCAGGTGTGATCGCGGTCGCTGGGGCCACGGCGGCGTGGGCGCTGGATAACACGCTGACGCGTCCGCTCGCGGAGCGCGATCCGTTTCAGGTCATCCTCGTCAAGGGCGCGCTCGGCGCCAGCCTCACGGCGCTGGCCGCGATCGCGCGCGGCGAGCCCGTTCCGGCCGCGGTGCCGGCGGTTGTCCTCGTGGCATGCGGCGCGACCGGCTACGGAGCGAGCCTGTATCTGTACATGCTCGCGCAGCGACGGATCGGCGCCGGTCGGACGGGCTCGGTGTTCGCGATCGCGCCGTTCATCGGGGCGGCGCTCGGCTGGGCGCTCGGTGACCGCCACGCGGGCGCGCTCGCGCTCCCTGCGGCCGGGCTGTTCGGGCTCGGCGTCTACCTGCACCTCGGCGAGCGCCACGGGCATCGCCACGCGCACGAGCGCCTCGAGCACGAGCACATGCATCGCCACGACGATGGCCACCATACGCACAGCCATGACCCGGCCGTCGTCGGCCCGCACAGCCACGCGCACGTGCACGAGGCGATCGAGCACGACCACGAGCACGCACCCGACGTGCACCACGGGCACGGCCACGGAGCGCGGCCATGACGCACGCGCGGCGGCCGTGAACCAGCGCCGCGCGGACTACTTGCCCTGCATCGGCAGCTCGAGCTGGAACGCCGTGCCGCGACCGTTGCCCTCGCTCGAGAACGTGAGCGCGCCACCCATCGCCTGTGCGAGGGCGCTCGAGTTGTGCAGGCTGAAGCCGTGGCCGCCGTGCTTCGTGCTGAAGCCGTAGCGGAAGATGGCGGGCTTGTCCTCTTCGCGGATGCCGGGGCCGTTGTCGGAGACCGCGATCCGGAAGCGGTCCTCGCCGTGGCGGTGGCCGACGACGCTGATCGTCTTCTCGGGCGGGCTCGCGTCCGCGAGCGCGTCGACGGCGTTGCGCAAGAGGTTGGACAGGATCTGCACGATCTGGTTGCGGTCCTGCGCGAGGTCGAGCATCTCGTCGACCTCGGTCTTGACCTGGATGCCGAGGTCCTTGCAGCGACCGACGACGAACGACAGCGCCTCGTCGATGACCTGATCGAGCGAGCACTTCTCGACGACGGAGGTCACGCGCGCGTACTCCTGCTGCACCTGGATGGTCTGCATGATCTGGTTCACGTGGTTGCGCAGCGAATCCATCTCCGCGACGTTCTCCTGCTGCTCGCGCAGGATCGACGCCGACAGGCGCGGCAGGGCCTGGACCAGCGCCTTGCCGCTCGCGTCCTCGGTGAAGAACTGCACGAGGTCGTCCTTGTGCGTCGTCACGAGCTCCATGCTCCGGGTCAGGAGCTTCATCGACTTGGACTGCAGCTTCTCGCTCACCAGCGTGCTCGAGACATTCACGCTGTTGATCGCATTGCCCACGTTGTGGAGGACGCCGATCGCGACATCGGCCATTCCGCCCAGCCGAGAAGCGGTGTTGAGCGCCGTGTTCAGTCGCTTGCGCTCGGTGATATCGCGCGCGATGCCGACCGTGCCGACGATCTCGCCCGCGCCATCGCGCAACGGAGACTTGATGGTCTCGAGCCAGACGACCTTGCGGTTGCCGTCGATGATCGACTCCTCGATCCGCTTCTGGGTCTTGCTCTCCATCACCGCGCGGTCGTCGGCCTTGAACTTGGTGGCCAGCTCGCCGAAGCACACATCGCAGGTGTTGTTGACCAGGTACTCGTGCGCCATTCCGACGGTGTCGCAGAATGTCTTGTTCGCGATGATGAAGTTGGAGTTGCGATCCTTGACCCAGGCCATGTCGGGGATGTTGTTGACGAACGTCGCCATGAGCGCGTTCTTGTTCTCGATCTCGGTGCGGATCTTCTCGCGCTGGGTGACGTCGCGCGACACGCACAGCACGCCGTGCCCGAACACCGACACGGTCATCTCGCGCCAGCGCTGGTCCTCGCCGGGTGCGCCCCAGGCGTCGAGCGCGACCCCGCCCCGCCCGTCGGTGACCGCCTCGGCGATCGCGCGCTGCGCATTGCTGCGCTCGATCGACGGCATGACGGACGACAGCGGCTTGCCGACGAGCGCGTCCTGCGGGCACCCGGCGAGCTCGCACAGCGCCCGGTTCGCGTAGATCAGGCGCCACTCACGATCGAGGACGAAGAACGCTTCGTCGACGACGTTGAGGATATCGGCTGCCAGATCGCCGCGGGGCTCGCGGCCGGCGCTGCGCTGTTGCTCATCCTTGATTCCGCCGGCGCTGCTATGTGCTACCGGTTCCATTGCGAGTGGCTGTCCCATCGTGCCGAGTCCTCCTGCAGTCAGAAGATCGGCACAAATGCGTAGACCTTGAGGGGTGATCCGCTTGCCGCGGAGTCATCGCATCTCACTTTCGCCTACCGCTGCCGGTGGCGGAGCGGCTGGCGGAGCCGCGGCGGCTGGCGGGGCCGCGGCGGCTGGCGGAGCCGCGACGCCACCGGGGTAGAACCGCTCGTCGCGCAACCGCTGCGCCTTGTTGCAGTCGCTCACCTTGCTGAAGCCGTAGATCGCAGAGATTCCAGAGACCACGAGCCAGCCGATGCCGACCGCCCTGACCTGATCCTTGTTCTCGGCTGTATCGTCGACCACGGCGGCACCCAGGCCATTGAGCCCGGCCCAGATCATGTCGAGTACAGGCAGCGTATTGCTGTCCGAGCAGGAGAACGACACTCTCCGGGCGTGGTCATCCGGGGGCCCCTGGACAAACAAGAACGAGCATCCTGACTGGAGCGAGAATGTGGCGATTATCGTGCTGATCAATGCGACTCTCGTGACACTCATGATTTGATCCTCTGCAAACAAATCACGCATGCGCCGTGCCGCCCCGGGGACCGGAGATCCAGCGTGTTCGGCGTGCGCCTGGTTCTGGACAGGAACCGGCGGTTTCAGACTGGAACTACTCGTCCAGCAGGCGGCGAACCGTCTCCGGAACGAGGCGGCACCGGCGCGCGAGCGCGACCGGATCGGGCGCGCGCTCGCTGCGCTTCCATAGCTCGGCCTGTTCACGCAGCAGGCGCCACAGCGTGGTCTTGGGGATCCCGGTCGCGTCGACCGCGGCCCTGAGGCTGTAGCCGGCGGCCTGCCATGCCTCGGCGGCGAGCAGACGCAGACGATCCTCGTGATCGCGGATCAACGCCGCATAGCGATCCGCCGGCGCACTGCCGTGAACTGCCTCCGGAACATCGACCCGCTCGATGCGCGCGGCGCCGCGAGCGCGTGCCTGTGCGCGGGCGAGCAGCACGGCGGTCTCGAGCTCGCGCACGTTGCCCTCCCAGGCGCGCGCGGCGAGCTCGTCCTCGGCCTCGGCCGACAGCTCGCGCGGACCCTCGCCGCGCGATCCCGCCGCGATGTAGCGTGACAGTGCGCGGATGTCCTCGGGCTGGCCGGTCAGGCCCGGCAGCTCGACTGCGATGCCGCGCAAGCGGTAGTAGAGATCGGACGAGAATCGCTTCGCATCCACCTCGTCCTTGAGATCGGGTTTCCCGAGCGCAATGACGCGGGTGTCACGCGCAGGCCTCTCGCTGCCTCCGACCGGACGGATCATGCCGGGACTGAGCGCGCGCAGCAGACGCGCCTGCATGGCCGGTGACAGGGCGTGCACCTCATCGAGGACGAGCGTGCCTGCTTCGGCCAGTGCCCACAGGCCGTCCCGCCTGCGATCTGCACCGGTGAATGCGCCCTTCTCGTGGCCGAACAGCTCGCTCTCTGCGGTTCCCTCGGTCAGGCCTGCGCACGAGAACGCGACGTAGTCGCCTCGGCGTGCGCCGAGCGCGACACCGGCGTCGTGGATGAGCCGCGCGATCCCTTCCTTGCCGCTGCCGGTCGGTCCGGTGATCAGGACCGGGAGGTGAGCTTCGACCACGGCGATCGCCAGGGTATCGCCGCGCGCGAGCAACGATGGCGTCCACACGCCGGAGAACCGCGACATCCAGGCGCGATCGACGAGCGCGCGACGATGCGCAAGCTGACGCTCTCGGTCGGCAAACACCGCGGCGACCCGGCCGAGCGGGGCATCGAGCGCGTTCAGCGTGGCAACGTGCACGTTCGCGAGCGCACCGGCGCGAACCTCGCCGGGAAACGCGGTGTGCAGGAACACCTCGGGACGCGGCCAGCCACGCGCATCCGCCTGGCGCTGCAGCGCGAGTGCGAGCGCGATTCCGTCGCGCGATGGATCATCACTGACGCACTCCCGAGGATCCGCAGTCTCGAACGAGAGATCGCACAGCGCGACGACGACGTCGACATCGTGGCGTGCGAGCGCGTCGCGGCCGGTCATCGCAGTGACGATCCGATCGGGCGACAGACCCGCGGCCACGAGTGCGGCTTGCAGCCGTTCGAGCTGCTCGCGCCGATCATCGACGATCAGCAATCGCGCGGGCACGTCTCGTGCATACTACACCGGGATGGGGCGGGGACTCTCCATGAGCTGGCGCGCGTATGCGCTGCTACCGATCGCGATCGTCGCGGCGCGAGGTGACCTGGCCGCGGCGATCGCGCTCGGCGCCGGTGGCGTGGCACCGCTCGCGTGGCTCCCGCGGCCCCCGCGAGGGCGCGCCGGGGTCGCGCGTGCCGCATTCGCGATCGCATGCCCCTTGCTGGGTGCAGCCATTGCTTCGCAGGCCGGTGCACCGGGTGCCTCGGCAGCCATGGCTGCCTTCGCCTGGGCGGTGGCGGCGCTCGCCTGGCTTGGGCCCCGGTTCGCGACGGGCAGCGCGATCGCGTTCACGGCAGGTACGATGGGCGCGCTCTTCGCGGCGACCGCGGCGACGATTCCCGCTGCCCGACCGTACGCGCTGTACGATCTCGTGGGGCTCGTCGTGGCGATTGCGGCCGGGACCCCGGTGCGCGATGCCGTCGAGCGCATCGACGATGCGATCGCCGCGCTCCGGCGGGACCATCCACGGCGAGCTCGATCCCTGTTTCGCACGGTGCGCCGGCGGATCGCAGGATCGCGGCTCGACCTGCGGGCAGCGCTGCGGCGCGCGCTCGCCGAGATCGACGCCGCGGCGCTGGCTTGCAGCGAGGACGCGTTGCATGCGCTCGCGGCGATCGCGGCGGCGCTGATCGCCGAGGGCGACGTCGCATTGCTGATCGACGTCGTCGCCGCGGAACGGCGGATCGGCGGAGAGCGCAGGCTCGAATCGCGCCTCGCGGGCGTCGGACTGGAGCGGCGCGCGGCGCTGCAGGTCTATCTCGGCGGGCCAGGCGCCACCCGCGAGGCGGCGAGACGCGCGGCCGCGGGGCTCATGACGCCGGCGGTGCTGCGTGCCGTCGCCCTGATCACCCGGCGCGCGCTCCATAACCGGTTCAAGCACGGCGGGCTGACGCCCGGCCGCGGTCCGCTGAAGCGGGACGCGCTCCGCGGTCTGGTCGGCGATCTCGATGAGCTGGCGCGGGTATCGGGAACCGATCTGTGGTCGGCGGAGCGCACGGCGCTCGCGGTTGCCGTGGCCGACGGCGATCACGGCGCAGCAGCGCTCGCAGCCATGCTGGAGTCACCGCTCGGCGCGCTCGCCGGCCTGTTGTGGCTCGACGTCGCGCCGGTGATCGAGGCTGCGGTCGCCGCGGCAGCGCCGCTCGCGATCGAGCTCGACATTGCACCCGAGGTGAGCTGCCTGGCCGCGCCGATCCCGGAGCAACCCCTGCGCGATGCGCTCGACAACCTGCTGTGGAATGCGCGCGGCCCCGCGACCGTGCGCGCGCGGATCGCGGCCGGAATGCTCGAGATCGAGGTCGCCGACCGCGGTCCTGGCCCATCGTCCGACGCAGTCGCTGCTGCGCGCGCGAAGGGCAGTGGCCTCGCGATCGCGTCGCGCGCGGCCGCAGAGCTCGGCGGCGAGCTCCAGATCGTCGACGGCGTCGGCGTGCGCGTCCGCGTACCCCTGGGCGGGTGACGCGCGATCAGCGCAACGGCGTGCCTGCCTCCGGGACGAGCGCAACCAGCCTCGGATCGTGTGCAGCGATGTCGAGGTTGCCGTGCAGCTCGACCGCGCGCGCGAGCCAGCGCCTCGCAGCGTTGCGGTCGCCGCCGCGCCCGGCCAGCTTGGCAAGCAGCATCGCCGGGCCGCCCTGCTTGGGATAGCGAGCTTCCAGGGCCGGATCGAGGTCGAGCGCGCGCTCGAATGCGCGGCGCGCTTCGAGATCGCTGCCGAGGCGATAGTGGCAGTAACCGAGGTAGTACCAGGCTTCGGCGTCGCCGGGCACGAGGGCGATCACCTCCTCGAGGCCCGGAATTGCCCGCCGCCACGCGGTCTGGCCCGAGTCGACGTACTGCTGGTAGATCGCGCGCCGGAGTAGCTCGGCATAGCGCGCGTGCGACATCAGGCCGCTGTCGACCAGGAGTGTACGCGCGAGGGCGCGATCGCGGTGCATGATCTCGACGGCGGCGCGCTCCCACGCGCCACCGCGCCACTCCTCGTACTCGAACATGATCGTCGGCGGGGTCTGGCTCACCGCGCTGCGGTATGCGGTGAGCTCGCGCCGCGCAGCGGTGAGATCACCGGCGACGCCCAGGCTCACCGCGCGCGCGAGCATCGCCCGAGGATCGGAGCCGCGCGGGGAGGTGTGAGCCGTGGAGGCACCACCGGTGCACAGCGCTCGGTCCGGATCGTCGGCGGCGCGCGGCGCGATCGCCAGTCCGCTACCCCCTCGGAGCTCGAGCTGCAGGAGCTCGACCTCCGAAGCAGTCCAGTACGGACCGAACGTACCTGGTCGCGCACCGATCACGAAGTGATGGCGCCCGGGTGACATCGCCGAGCCCGGAACGGTCGCAGCGGCGATGCGCTTGCCCGCGCCGTAGAGCGCCACGTCCCACCGGCGGCGATGTGCGACCCACGACAACCGAAGCTCGAGCTCGCTGGGCAACGAACGCCAGTCGAGGCGCATTCTCTCGCCTGGTTGAAAGAACCGGCCCAGGTCACCCTGGGACCATTGCGGCCATGTCCCGAGGGAGATCTCGAGCCACAGCACGCCGCCCCCGCCGTGGCCCCAGAGAGCTGCACCGATCTCGACGTCGGTGTCGCTGGCGATCGTGATCGGAAGGCCCTCGGTGTACTCGAGATCGATCGGTGCGAACGTCAAGCGAAACTCGGCGGTCGAGCCGTCCCATGCAAACGGCACGGAGAACACCCGCTGGTCCGGAAACAGCGCGATCCGCGTGCCGCCGCGATCGCCGCGGCCGCGGCACGGCAGACCATCGCGGACCTCGATCGATGGCGACAGCGGCGCCGCGAATGCCTGCGTCAGCCTCGGCGCCAGGTCAAGGATCGCTGCCGCGCCGGCTGCGGCAGCGCGATCACCGTCGGAGAGCGCGGCCTCGTGCGCAGCGGCCCAGTCACCGGCGGCTTCGGCGGCGTCGACCATGGCGCGCCACAGCTCGCGGTTCGCGAACCCGGCCGCCCGCGCGCGCTGGTAGTCGGCAAGCGCGTCGCCTGGATGCCCGAGCGTGCGGTGCACGAGCCCTTGCTCGAACGCGACGCGGCCCGGATCGGCGCCGGCCTCCAGCGCCGAGCGGCAGGCCTGGAGGGCGAGCCGGCCATGCCCGGCTTCGCGCAACTGTCGCGCGAGCACGAGCCGATCGCTCGATGCCGGGCTGGCGAGCTGCGGGCTCACGGCCTCCCCGATACCGAACGCGGTGATCGTGCCGGCGTCGGTCACGAGCTCGTCGCGGCCATCGCCGTCGAGGTCGAGCGCGACGATCTGGGCGGCGGCGCCGTCGAGCTCCGTCATGCGCCCGACCCGGCGACGCGCGATCGCGCCATCCTCGGCGCGGACGTAGATGTCGAGCCGGTCGTCGTCGATCTCGCGCACGAGCCAGGTGGGGCCGAGCCGCGTGCGCGCCACGAGCTCGAGCCGGAGATGGCGGTCCGATGAGTCCGCAGGAACCACCGGATCCAGCCACGTTCGATCGAGCGAGGCCTGGCCGTCCCACGACAAGATCATCGGACCGCTCGGGCCGAGATACGGATCGATGTCGAACAGCCGCGGGCTGGGATAGATGTGCGATTTGATCGCGATGATCTCGCGCCGGTGATCGCCGTCGAGATCGATCGCTGCAAGGCCCAGGATCGATCCGAGCTGGCGCTGCGCGACGATCGAGAACCCTGCGGGCGACAGCCGGCCGATCGTCACCGCGTATCGAGTCCACCCTGCCTCGCTCATCACGAGCTCGTTGCGGCCAT
>DATIPJ010000735.1:0-4404 GCA_035472155.1 Kofleriaceae bacterium | reverse complement strand
CGGTGGCGAGGGCTTCGAGCGCCATTCGCATCGCGACATGGAAATCATCTCGTACGTCCTCGAGGGCGGCCTCGAGCACAAGGATTCGATGGGCACCGGCGCGGTCATCCGCCCCGACGATGTCCAGCGGATGAGCGCGGGCACGGGAGTCACCCACAGCGAGTTCAATGCCTCCCCGCACGACCTCGTGCACTTCCTCCAGATCTGGATCCTGCCCGACAAGCGGGGCATCCCGCCCAGCTACGAGCAGAAGACGTTCGGCCGCGCCGAGAAGGCCGGGCAGCTGCGCCTGGTCGCGTCCCCCGACGGCAGTGACGGGAGCGTGACGATCCACGCCGACGCGCGGCTGTACGCCGGACTGTTCGACGCGGGGCAGACGGCCGAGCACGCGCTCGCCGACGGCCGGCACGCGTGGGTACATGTCGTACGCGGCAAGGCGCGGGTCAACGGCACCGACCTGAGCGCCGGTGACGCAGTCGCGCTCTCGGCCGAGCGTCAGGTCCAGATCGAAGGTATGGATGCGAGCGAGCTCCTCGTATTCGATCTCGCCTGACCCTGTCGATGACGGCCGCCGCCCCCGCCTCGTTCGTCTACACCGGCCTGCCCGGGCGGGTCGTGTTCGGCGCGGGCACGCTCGCGCAGGCGCGCGCAGAGCTCCAGCGGCTCGGGGTGACCCGCGCCCTCGTCCTGACGACGCCGGCGCAGGTCGAGCAGGGGCGCGCGCTCGTCGAGCGCCTCGGTGATCGCGCGGCCGGCGCCTTCCACGGCGCCGCGATGCACACGCCGGTCGCCGTCACCAACGAGGCGCTGGCCGCGTTTCGCCAGCGCTCCGCCGACGGTGTGGTCGCGATCGGCGGCGGCTCGACGATCGGCCTGGGCAAGGCGATCGCCGTGCGCACGGGCGCGCCGCAGCTCGCCATCCCGACGACGTACGCCGGCTCGGAGATGACCCCGATCCTCGGCGAGACCGAGGCGGGCGCCAAGACCACGCGCAGGAGCCTCGACATCCTGCCCGAGGCCGTCATCTACGATGTCGAGCTGACCCTCGGACTGCCGGCCGCGCTGTCGGGCACCAGCGGCATGAACGCGATGGCTCATGCGGTCGAGGCACTGTACGCGCAGGACGCCAATCCGATCACCTCGCTCATGGCCGAGCAGGGCATCGCCGCGCTCGCCCGCGCGCTGCCTGCGATCGCCGCCGAGCCGGGCGACCGCGCCGCGCGCAGCGATGCGCTCTATGGCGCGTGGCTGTGCGGCGTATGCCTGGGCACCGTCGGGATGGCGCTCCACCACAAGCTGTGTCATGTGCTGGGCGGGAGCTTCGACATGCCGCACTCCGAGACCCACACGGTCGTGCTGCCCCACGCGGTCGCCTACAACGCCGCGGCGGCCCCCGACGCGATGGCCCGGATCGCCCGGGCGCTCGGCACCCCCGGAGCTGCAACCGCCAGCGCCGCGGCCGGGCTCTACCAGCTGGCCGGCGCGATCGGTGCGCCCCGGTCGCTCGCCGCGCTCGGCCTCCCCGCGGATGCCCTCGACCGCGCCGCTGACCTCGCGGTCGCCAATCCCTACTGGAATCCCCGACCGCTCGAGCGCGCCGCGATCCGCGACCTCCTCGAGCGCGCGTACACTGGCGCGCCGCCGCCCTAGTCACCGGCTCCACCGGCCCCAGCCAGGCCACCCACCAGGACCATGCGATGCCTGCCTTCGACGACACCCAGCTCACCGAGTCGGTCATGCAGAGCTTTGCGAACGCCCCCGATCCGCGAACGCGCGCGCTGCTGACCGGGCTCGTCAAGCACTTGCACGCATTCGTGCGCGACGCCGACCTGACGCTCGACGAGTGGATGACGGCGATCGACTTCCTGACCCGCACCGGCCACAAGTCGGATGCGACGCGTCAGGAGTTCATCCTGCTGTCCGATGTCCTCGGCGTGTCGATGCTGGTCGACGCGCTCAACCATCGCGAACAGAACGGCGCGACCGATACCACCGTGCTCGGCCCGTTCTACGTCGGCGAGCACCGCGTCACCCCGAACGGGACCGACCTCGCGGGTGATGTGCCCGGCGAGCGCGTGTTCGTCGACGGCACCGTCACCGACGCCGCAGGCAAGCCGATCGCCGGCGCCACCGTCGATGTCTGGCACGCCGACCGCGACGGCCTCTACGACTCGCAGAAACCCGACTACAAGTTCGACGTCCCCTGGCTGTGCGCGCGGTTCGTCATTGGCGATGATGGTCGGTTCTACTTCCGCACCGTCACCCCGCACAGCTACCCGATCCCGATGGATGGCCCGGTGGGCGAGCTGATGGTCGCCGGCAAGCGCAGCGAGATCCGCCCCGCGCATATCCATTTTCTGCTGAGCGCGCCTGGGTACGAGACCCTGGTCACCCACCTGTTCGTGGCCGGCGACGACTACCTCCATCGCGATGCGGTGTTCGGGGTCAAACCCTCGCTGGTCGTGCGCCTCGAGTCGCGCGACGACCCGACCACCCCCGACGGCAAACCGGCGCCCGCGCGCTGGCTCCGCATGCCGTACAAGTTCGCGCTCAAGCGCGCGCCATGAATTTCCCTTTACACGCGACGAGCTGCCAGCTGACAAAGGAGACGACATGACGTTCAAGACGAGATTCGGCTCCATGGCCGACCATCAAAAGGGCGGAGTCGAGGTCATCAACGATGACCCCAAGAGTTACGTATTCTCGAACGTATTCGATGTCGCCTCGCGGTCGAAGCCGTGGGAGCGCGTGGCCGTCGCCAAGAACTTCGAGTACGTCATCGAGGCCGCGCACGCCGCGGGCGAGTCGCCGTACTGGACCGCGCGCCACGACGAGTTCGTGGTGTGCATGGACGGCGAGGTCGAGGTCGAGCTCCAGAAGCTCGCCGAGCCCGCGCGCGTGATCGAGGGCCGGGACGGCGCGCACCGGCTCGACGCACTGCCCCCGAGCAAGAAGATGGGCCGCATCGTGCTCGGCCGCGGCCACATGGCGCTGTTGCCCAAGCAGAGCGCCTACCGGTTCCGCGCCGGTGCGCCCGCCGCGCTCATGTTCCAGACCATCGAGGGCCCCGAGACGGTGTTCAAGTGGAACGAGATCTGCCAGACGGAAGGAGGCACGCCATGACGCTTCAGACTCGGTTCGAGACCGGCGCGCTCGACGGCGATACCGGCTACCGTGCGTTCCACGCTGGCGGCTTCTCGTTCCGCCGCGACCGCTACTTCGCGTACATCAGCAACGGCGACGTCCAGCACCAGATGCCGGTCGATGCGTTCCTGCGCGCGCTGATGCGCGACGTCGCGTGGGGCTTCTTCTACGGCACGGTGAACTTCGACGACGTCCTGGGCACCACGAACTACTACGGCGAGGTCGAGATGTTCCTGGGCGCCAAGAACGAAGCGTTCACGCGCGCCAAGCGCGACATCACCGAGCGCTTCGCCTCCGCAGACCTCATGAAGTCGTTCAAGGCGATCCTCCACGACTGGACCAACGAGGGCTTCGATCCGTTCGCCGCGCCGCTCGAGACCTCGGCCGCGTTCGGCGCCAAGCACGGCAGCAACGACAAGGCGATCGAGCGCGTGCGGGTCAGCGCGCGCCGCATGGTCGGCCTGCCCGGCGACAGCGAGGTCCGCAGCGACGCGATGGGCTACCCGGTCAATCGCATGTTCGAGGACGTTCCGCAGGACCAGCCGGTCATCGAGGTCGAGCCCGGCTTCGAGAACGAGGTCGCCGCGTTCAACCTGTTCGGCTATCTGTCGCGCTCCGACGTGACATGGAATCCGAGCGTGTGCTCGGTATTGCGCGATAGCCTGTTCTGCCCGACCTCCGAGGAGTACATCCTGCCGATCGACCACGGCAACGACCGCGTCGAGTGGTTCGTGCAGCTGTCCGACGAGATCATCTGGGACGTCAAGGACGGCGCGACCGGGCGGCCGCGCGCACGCGTCACCATGCGCGCCGGCGACGTCGCCGCGATGCCCGCTGACATTCGCCACCGCGGATACTCGACCAAGCGCTCGATGCTGCTGGTCTGGGAGAACGGCTCGCCCGCGATCCCGGAGCTCATCCGCAGCGGCAAGGCGCCGGTCACGCCGGTCAAGTTCTGATCGAATCGCAGGCGCCCATGCAGACCAAACTATTCATCGGCGGTGAATTCGTCGACGGCCTCGCCGGCGGCACCATCGAGGTCATCAACCCGTTCGACCAGAGCAAGCTCGCCGATGTCGCCGAGGCGCGCGCCGAGGACATCGATCGCGCGGTCGACGCCGCGGCCAAGGCGTTCCCCGCGTGGAGCCGGACCTCGGCCAGCGAGCGCGGCCGCCTCCTGCTCGCACTGGCGAGCGCCGTCGAGGCCAACGCCGCGCGGCTCGCCGAGCTCGAGTCGCTCGACACCGGCCATCCGATCCG
>DATIPJ010000734.1:0-2474 GCA_035472155.1 Kofleriaceae bacterium | reverse complement strand
CGATGCGGACCGACCCGATCCGCGCGTCGCGCGTGCCGGCGCGGCTGCGAGCCCGTGGCGCGGCGTTCGCGCTGTGCGCCATGGCCGGAATGACAGTGATGCCGGCGATGCGAAGGATGCCGGCGATGGCGGGGATGTCGGCGATGCGAAGAATGCCGACGATAGCGAGAATGCCGGCGATGGCGAGAATGCCGGCGATGCGAAGGATCGCGGAGATGCGAAGGATGGCGGCGGGGCTGCCGATGGCATCGCCGACGATCGCGCCTCGCTCGTGCGGCTGCTTGCACAGCTCGCCGGGGTGGCCACACCGGCCGGCGATGAGCTGGCGGCGCTCGCTCGCCATTTCGCCGTCGTCGCCACCATCGCCGCAGAGACACCCGATGATGACACGCATGAGGCCGCGATCGATCTCCTCCTCCTCGCGACACCGGCGCTTCCGGCTCCGACGCGCCTCCTGCTGGCGGAGCAGCTACGTGCGAGCCCTGGGCGCCCGAACCTGTCGGCGCGCGATCCGTTCGCCCTCTTGCGCGCGTGCGGCGTGGTCTTGCTGCGCGGCGATGTCGACCGCGCATTGCGCGATGCGCGCCACACGGCGGACCCAGCCGCGATCGAGCGCCGCGTGCTCCGTGATGCGTTCTCTGCCGGCGCGGGCGCGTCCGGGCTGCCAGCGG
Organism: Kofleriaceae bacterium; assembly: GCA_035472155.1. GTDB lineage: Bacteria > Myxococcota_A > Polyangia > Haliangiales > Haliangiaceae > JABFXX01. Next base: position 1,803 of record DATIPJ010000734.1, on the reverse strand, counting down.
CCACGCGGCTCGCGCTCGAGGGCGCAGCGCGGGCCGGCGAGGGGAGGGAGCTCGCGGAGCTGCGCGAGCGGCTGCGCGCGCCCGCCGAGGGGCTGATCGACGCACTGATCCAGGGGTACACGGTTGCGCACCCAGCCAACCGGCGAGCGCTGGTCGACTGGCTCGAGGCGCTGCAGCCGCTCGGCGCGCCGCGCTGGACGCTGACCGAGCAGGCGAGGGAGACCGATGAGCGCAATCGCCGGACGCGCCAGCCGCGCGCCAGTGATCTCGATCAGCCGCGATCGCGGGTGCTCGCCGAGCGGCTCGAGGCGATGCTGGGTGCACCGAACGCGGAGCAGCGCCGCACCGCCGCGCAGGCGCTCCTGCGCTGGCCCGAGCCGCGCGCGCAGGCGCTGGCCGTCGAGGCGTATCTGTGCGGCACGGCGGACCTCGAGCCATCTCCGGCGCTTGCCGCTGCTGCCGAGCTGATCGAGGTGCGCCCACGCCTGATCGAGTACCTGACGGCCGGCGAGGCGCGACCGCGCTTGCTGCGGCTATTGCCTCATGCAACCGAGCTGGCGAAGGCGCTGATGCCCGCGCTACTCGGCGTCCACGCGGAGGCAGTCGACGCGGGCGACACCGAGACGTGCGGCCTCGTCATCCAGGCGCTGCAGGCAATTCCGCCCGACAGCGTGCTCACTGCGCTCGTACCGCGGTTCGCCGATGGCGATTTCCGGCTCGCCGATGCCCTGCCGCAGGCGATGCGGTCGTCGCCGGAGCTCGACGCTGCGATCGACCATGCGCACCGCCACGGCCGCGATGGGCTGGTGACGCTCTGGCGCGAGCACGAGATCCGGCCGCCGGCGGCGCCCGATGACCCGGCGCAGCGAGAAGCGTTCGCGCGTGCGCTGTCCGAGCTGCGAGCGCGCGCACCGGTGGCCGCCGCCGGCCCGCCCGCGGCCACGCGCGCCGAGCTCTTGCACAGCGTCGCGACCGGCGCCGTCGACGAGGCCCGCAAGGCGCTCACTTTAGGAAGAGCTCGATCGCGCGGAGCCTCGCAGCGACGCGGAGTCGTAGTGTGCCCGGGGCGCGATGCGGGCCTCCGCGGCGATCGCGCGATCACGCCGTGGCGCCAGCGCGGGTGTGACTCCGCCGAATCAGCGCGCGGATCCTGCGCCCCGCGCCGATTCGGCTTGAACGATCACGAGCGCGCGAGCCGCACGCCTGCGCCGCTCTCGAGCGATGCCACCTGATCGATGACGCCGGTCACGAGCGCGATCCCATTGCGCAGCCACGTCGCGGCCAGCGTCACGACGTCGATCGCCTCGATCGCGCCGGTCGGCGCGATGGCGGCGGTCTCGAACGCGGCCACCGTGGAAGCCTCCGCGGGGCACGCATCGTCGCTCGTCACGGGCAGCGCCCTGACGCACTTGTAGCCCGCGGCCTTGCACGTCGTGGCGGTCGCGTTGCCTTCCGTCGGGTCCCCGATGTAGCAGGGGAAGCTGCACAGATGAACCTTGTCTGCGCACACGTTGCACGAGGTGATCGCATGCGACTCGCGCATGCCGCCGAAGAACAAACCACCGACGAGTGCAGCCAGGACCAAGCTTCGAACAGTCATCATCGCCTCCAGTTCAGGTTGGACTCGGTCGCGGTGCATCGCGCGTGCCGGTGGGTCCGCGCCGCGGTGGCTCGAGCGCTCCGGATCCTGAACTTTGTTTGCGACATTCGCCGGCCGCGGCGTCTAGGGGCCGGAGTGAGCCGCGAGTTGTTGGTTCTCAGCTGATGTGGACCCCTGAGGCCGGTTTTTCTCAAAACCATGCC
>DATIPJ010000733.1:0-7179 GCA_035472155.1 Kofleriaceae bacterium | reverse complement strand
TACCAGTTCGACGCGGTCGACGACGTCTTCCTCGGCCACGGCGCGCTGCACGTCGACGCCTACGGCGAGATCCGACCGGCCGGCTCGACCGAGGTGATCGGCAACCTGCGCGACGTCGAGACCGGCCGCGTGTTCGCCGCCAACGGCCCGTGGATCAGCGTGGCGGGGGGCGCGCTGCGCGCGGTGATGCCGAACATGCTCGAGCATCGCCGCGCCGAGGCCGCGTACTACCGCAGCGTGCTCGGCGAGCTCGCCGCGGCCGCCGGGCTCGGGCTCGAGCTCGCCGACAACCCGCATCGCTGGGAGGGCATGGCCGACGTCGCCACCGTCGGCGAGCAGGTGATCCTCACCTTCGCCGTGCCCGGTCACTACGATGGCGCGACCACGCCGAAGAGCTCTCGCAGCACGCGCGCCGGCGTCGCATTCGCTGCCGACTTCACCGGTGTGCCCGAAGACGCGCGGATCTATGCGGAGCTGATCTACCCACACTTTCACGGCGACACCGTCCACTTCGGCGCGCGCCCGACGACGGGCGCTCCCGTGCTGGTCCACTACCGCGGCGGGCTTTACGGCGATTTCGCGGATGTCGTCGCCGCCGGCCTCGGCGCGGACCGCATCGTGGCGATCGATCGCGACGACGCCGTCGAGCAATACGCCGGCAATTCGCGCCAGGTCGGCACGGGCCTGCTCGTTCCCGACGGAGTTTCGCCCGCGTTCGCCGAGCATCTGCAGCGACTGGGACTGGTGACGCACCGTGTCCCCCTGTTTGAATTATTCGGAAAAGCCGGTGGCGGACCGGCGTGCGCGACGCTCTACCTGCCGCGGACCCTCGCGCTGCCCGACGATCTGCCGCTTCGCTACTCGGTCACCCGCGCCAAAGTCCGCGCGTATCGCGAGCGGATTCCTGAGTTATTGCATGTAGATCGCGCGTTCTTCGCCGGCAAGCCGAGGGGCTGACAGCCCCTCTCATGCAGATCACTAAGTTGCCGCACATAGTGGAATCCGATCGCGCAAGCGGTTAAGAACGTTGACGACTGCCGGCATGCGCCGGAGTCCTATCAAAGGACCGCTTATTCCATGTGGGCCAAGAATCGCGCGCTTCGAACGATCGCTGTTGCCGCTGTGTCGGCGGGTGGGATTGCGGTTACGACCACCTCCGCACACGCCAACGTCGAGATCGGCGGGACCGCCGGTCTTCACGTATTCTCCAAGACCAACGAGCTGGGCGTTAATGACGTGCCCGACGCGAACTCGGAGAAGAACTCCGCGTTGTTCGGAGCTCGACTCGGGGTCTACTTCGGACCGATCCTCGGTGTCGAGGGCGAGTTCGGGATCGTCCCGAGCGAGTCGCGCAAGGGCGTGTTCGATGTGTGGAACATCTTCTATCGCGCGCATCTGATCGCGCAGTTCCGCGCGGCGGAGCCCGAGAACAAGATCATCCCGTTCGTGCTCGCCGGCGCGGGCGCGTTCCAGATCTTCGACAATGGCGGTTCGCAGAACGACGCGCAGATCGCCAAGGACACCGACGCGGTGTTCTATGGCGGCGCGGGCTTCAAGGTCCGCGTCGACAACGGGTGGGGCCTGCGGCTCGACCTGCGCCTGCTGTTCCCGCCGACGAGCAAGGGCGACGGCGTGACCGAGGACTTCGAAGCGCTGCTCTCGATCTACAAGGAGTGGGGCCGCCCGAAGGTCGCCAAGGTCGAGGCCAAGATCGACAACGACCCCGACAAGGACGGCATCGTCGGGGACGCGGACAAGTGCCCGAACGAGCCCGAGGACAAGGACGGCTTCCAGGACGAGGACGGCTGCCCGGATCCGGATAACGACGGCGACGGCATCCCCGACACCGCCGACAAGTGCCCGAACGAGGCCGAGGACAAGGACGGCTTCCAGGATGACGACGGTTGCCCGGATCCGGACAACGACGGCGACGGCATCCCCGATGCGGCGGACAAGTGCCCGAACGAGCCCGAGGACAAGGATGGCTTCCAGGACGAGGACGGCTGCCCGGATCCGGACAATGACGGCGACGGCGTGCTCGACGCCAACGACAAGTGCCCGACCGAGCCCGAGACCAAGAACGGCTACCAGGACGAGGACGGCTGCCCGGACGAGATCCCGCAGAAGCTGAAGCAGTTCACCGGCGTCATTCAGGGGATCAACTTCCGCACCGGCGACGCCGCCCTGCAGACGACATCCAACACCACGCTCGACAAGGCGGTCGCGGTGCTCAAGGAGTTCGCCGACCTCAAGCTCGAGATCCAGGGCCACACCGATGACCAGCCGCTCAAGGCGGGCAGCAAGTTCGCCGACAACCAGGCGCTCTCGCAGGCGCGCGCCGAGACGGTCAAGGCGTACTTCGTCGCCAAGGGCATCGACGAGGCGCGGCTGACCGCGAAGGGCTACGGCGACACCGTGCCGCTCGAGGCCCCCGCAGGGCTCAAGGGCGGCAAGCTCAACGCCGCGCGCGCGAAGAACCGCCGCGTGGAGTTCAAGCTGGTCAGCGCGCTCACCCAGTAGGCGAGGCCCGGGCAACCGAGATCTACGATGTTGCCCGACGAGCTCGTCACCATCATGGTCTGCCCGCAGTCGAAGCAGCCCGTGGTGTACTTCCCGCGCGGCGAGGCCGACCGCGACGAAGCTGATGGGTTCCTGTTCTGCCCGGCGTCGCGGCTGCGCTATCCGATCCAGGACGGCGTGCCCGTGATGCTCATCGAGGAAGCGACCGAGGTCAGCCCCAGCGCCGCGGACCAGCTGGTCGCGCGCGCGAAGGAGCTGGGTCTTTCCGTGCCCACGTGATCCGCTCCTGACGCACGTTCGCGCCACCTGCGTGATCCTGCGGCGTTACGTCGGGCCATGCCCGTGCCAACCCTTGACGCCGTGCCACCTCGACTGGTAGATCGCCGCAGTACTTGGTGCATTCGCAGTGCTGAAATCGTTATCGATCTTCACCGGTAACTCCAACCGGGCTCTGGCGGACGAGATCTGCAAGTTCGTGGAAATCCCGCTCGGCCGCGCGGACGTCACCCATTTCTCGGATGGCGAGATCTACGTCGAGGTCGGCGAGAACGTCCGTGGCGTGAACTGCTTCGCGGTGCAGTCGACCTGCTCGCCGCCCAATCAGGCGCTCATGGAGCTCCTGATCATGATCGATGCGCTCAAGCGCGCGTCGGCCGGGAGCATCGTCGCGATCATCCCGTACTTCGGCTACGCCCGCCAGGATCGCAAGGCCAAGCCGCGCACGCCCATCACCGCGAAGCTGGTCGCGAACCTCATCACCGCCGCGGGCGCCGATCGCGCGCTGGCGATGGACCTCCACGCCGGCCAGATCCAGGGCTTCTTCGACATCCCGTTCGATCACCTCTACGCGATGCCGGTCCTGATCGACGAGCTGCGCCTGCTCGGTCTGGGCGGCGAGCAGACGGTGGTGGTCTCGCCCGATGCCGGCGGCGTCGAGCGCGCCCGCGCATTCTCGAAGCGGCTCGGCGCGGGCCTGGCGATCATCGACAAGCGGCGCCCGGCACCCAATGTCTCCGAGATCATGAACATCGTCGGTGACGTCCGCGGCAAGAAGGCCGTGATCGTCGACGACATCATCGATACCGCGGGCACGCTGACCAATGCGGCGCACGCCATCATCAATGCCGGGGCCGCGAGCGTGAGCGCGTGCGCCAGCCACGCCGTGTTCAGCGGCAAGGCGGTGCCCCGGATCGAGGATTCGCCGCTCCAGCACGTGGTCGTCACCAACACGATCCCGCTCACCGAGACCGGGGCCGCGTGCACCAAGGTGCGCGTCAAGAGCGTCGGCCGGCTGCTCGGCGAGGCGATCAAGCGTATTCACCACGGGGATTCGATCAGCAGCCTGTTTGTGTAGCCGCAGGTAGATAGAGAGAAAGAAGCCATGGAAGTCGGAAAGCTCACTGTTTCGGTTCGCGATCGCTCGGGCTCGGGCAAGGGTGGCTCACGCAAGCTGCGCGCGCAGGGCAAGGTGCCGGGCGTGTGTTACGGCGCGTCGGTCGACGGGCGGATGGAGCCGCTGCCGATCGTGCTCGACGTCAAGCAGCTGCGCGCCGCACTGGACCCGGTCCGCAAGCGCAACACCGTCATCAGCCTGACCATCGAGGGAGGCGCGGCGCCGCGCTCGCTGCATGCGCTGGTCAAGGACTTCCAGGTCGACGCGATCCGCCACGAGGTGACCCACGTCGACCTCCTGGCGATCGACCCGGACAAGGAAGTCCGCGCCGATGTGCCGCTCGAGTTCACCGGCAAGCCCAAGGGCGCGATCGACGGCGGCCAGATCCGCATCGTGCTGCGCAGCCTCTCCGTCCGCGCCAAGCCGAACGACATCCCGATCAAGCTCGTGGTCGATGTCTCGCCGCTCGAGATCGGCGACGTCGTCCACGTCAGCTCGATCGCGCTGCCCTCGGGCGTCAGCAGCGTCACCGGCCGCGACCTCGCGGTCGTCACCTGCGCGGCTCCCGAGGAGGACAAGACGCCGACGACCGCCGAGGCTGCACCCGCCGAGGGCGCTGCGGCTGCTGCGGCGCCTGCCGCCGCCGCGGCTGCACCGGCCGGCAAGGACGCCAAGGCCGCCGCGCCTGCCAAGGACGCCAAGGCTGCGCCCGCCGGCAAGGCTGCGCCTGCCGCTGCCGCCAAGCCGGCCGGGAAGAAGTAGTCGCGCGGGCAGATCGCGATGTGGCTCGTGGTCGGCCTGGGCAACCCGGGCGCGAAGTACGCGCGCAACCGCCACAACATCGGTTTCCAGGTGGTCGATGAGCTCGTCGCCAAGCACGGCCTGCCGGCGTGGAAGACCGGCAAGCTCGGCGGCGATACAACGAGCGGTGTCGTGACCACCGAGCGCGGCCGCGAGCGCTGCGCAGTGCTCAAGCCGATGGAGTTCATGAACCTGTCGGGCTTCGCGGTGCAGCGCACGGCGGCGTTTCACGCGGTCGATCCCGCCGACATCCTGGTCGTCCACGACGAGATCGACCTCGAGCTCGGCATCGTGCGACTCAAGAGCGGCGGCGGCCACGGCGGCCACAACGGCTTGCGCTCGATCACCGAGCAGCTGGGGTCGAACAAGTTCGCGCGGCTGCGGATCGGCGTCGGACGCGACCCCCGACTCCCGCCCGGCGGCGGCGCGGGAGGACAGGCGGTCGCGGGCTGGGTGCTCACGGATTTTCCCACCGCCCAGGCCGACGTCGTAACCGCCATGATCAAGGCCGGTTGCGAGTGCATCGAGACCGTGCTCGCCAGGGGCATCACACCGGCGATGAATCAGCACAATGCGCGGCCAAATCTCTCGGCTCGTGCGACGAGCGCATGATATAGACCCCTTCTCACATACCTCGGTCGCTCACGCGGCCCCTCTTTCAACGGCCTTCTGGCCTAGGTCCACGAGGAAACATGGCAAGACTGCAGTCGCTACGCGACAAGCCCGATACGGCGCGCGAATACGAGACGATCTACATCCTGCGCCCCAACACGCCCAACGAGGGCGTCGCCGAGGTCAACTCCCGCATCAAGGGCGTGATCGAAGGCATGGGTGGCAAGGTGATCAAGGTCGACAACTGGGGCAAGCGCCGCCTCGCTTATGAAGTCGCCAAGGAGCGCAAGGGTATCTACCTCTACTGGCAGTACCTCGCGCAGCCGGGCGTCGTCGAGGAGACCGAGCGCAACCTGCGCATGCTCGACTCGGTGATCCGCTACCTGACGGTGAAGGTCGACGAGGACGTCGATGTCACCGCGCGGCCGACCGAGATCGACGACGCTTCGTACGAGAAGGCAGCGCAGACCGCGGCCGACGAGGAAGACCTGTTCCTGTCGCGCGGCTCCGACGAGTCGTCGTCCGACGACGACGATGACGAGTTCGGCGCGGACGAGTTCGACGTGCCACCGCTCGATGCGTCGCTGCCCAAGCCCGATCGCGAGGAGAAGGAGTAAGTCATGACTACCCGCATGGATGCACCCGATGACGGCCTCGACCGCGACGGCGACGACCGGCGCGGAGGCAAGGGTGGCCGCGGCGCCGGTGCGCGCCGCAAGCTGCTCTCGCAAGAGGTCGTCGACAAGGTCGACTACAAGAACCCGCAGATCCTGCGCGGATTCGTCACCGACCGCGGCAAGATGATCCCGCGCCGGATCAGCGGAGCGAGCGCGCGCCAGCAGCGCGTCATCTCCACCGCGATCCGCCGCGCGCGCATGCTCGCGCTCCTGCCGTTCTCGGTCACGGGGGATTGAGGCCGCCATGCCGATGCAAATCATCCTTACGCAAGACGTCGAGAACCTCGGCAAGGCGGGTGAGCTGGTCTCGGTGCGCCCGGGCTACGGCCGCAACTACCTGGTGCCGCGCGGCCTCGCAGTCAGCGCCACCGTGCGCAACAAGAACCGCCTCGACCACGAGAAGTCGCTGATCGAGCGCAAGGTCGCCAAGGAGCGCGCGAGCGCCACCGACATCGCCGCGCGCATCAACGTCATGACGCTGCAGTTCGAGCGCATGGTCGGCGAGGACGAGAAGCTGTTCGGCTCGGTCACCAACCGCGACATCGCCGAGCAGCTCAAGCGCGCGGGAGTCGATATCGACCACCGCACGATCCAGCTCGATCAGGCAGTCAAGGCGCTCGGTAAGTACGAGGTCCCCGTGCGGCTCGCCGCAGGCGTGATCGCCAACTTGAAGTTCTGGGTGGTCGGCAAGGATAAGTAGGCCGCTGACGCTGGTTCTCGGCGTATACAGATCCGGCGATGGTGCGCGACCGCCGAGTGCTGCCGCACAACGTGGAGGCTGAAGCCAGCATCCTCGGCGGCATCATCCTGCGCAATGACGTCCTGAGCCAGCTCGACACGATCGAGGTCGAGGACTTCTACGACAACCGGCACAAGGTCGTCTTCCAGGCGATCCGCAACCTCGAGGCGACCGCGCGGCCGATCGACGTCGTCACCCTCGAGAACGAGATCGCCAAGGCGGGCAAGCTCGATGCGATCGGCGGCGTGGCGTTCCTCGGCGAGCTCACGCTGCGCGTGCCGACGGTGGACAACGTCGTCGCGTACTCCGAGATCGTCACCGACAAGCACCAGGCCCGAAAGCTCATGCTCGCCGCGGGCGAGATCTCCGAGCGCGGCTACGACGACAACCTCGAGGTCCGCGACTACCTCGACGACGCCGAGGCCAAGATCTTCGAG
>DATIPJ010000732.1:0-10926 GCA_035472155.1 Kofleriaceae bacterium | reverse complement strand
GTGACGTTCCAGGCCCCCGGCGTCTCGAAGGACACCGCGAAGAAGCTCGAGGTGTACAACAAGGAGAACCCCGACGAGGCGATCGACTCGTCGCACCACCGCGTCAAGGGCGACCTGGTGCCGCTCGGCGGCGAGGCGCTCACTCCGGGCGTGATCCACAACCACGAGATGAAGGACGGCAACCTCCTCCAGCGCAACCCGATCGCGAAGCACACCTCGATGCCGCTCGCGCAGGAAGAGATCGCCAAGGGCAACGATGTGCCGATCCACGGCGATCGCGAGATGGTCCACACCGGCGACACGACGACCGAGGAGGAGAACGCCGGCAAGTCGCAGGTGGCCGAGCACGCGCGCGCGGGGCTCGGCAAGCTGGTGTTTGGCGTCGGCAAGCTGTTCAACTGACAGAATCCCCGTCGACGTGGGCGTGATTCGTCGACGGTGAAAAGATCGGGCTCGTCTCCGAGCCCGGACAAAGTTCTGCAAACGTCTTGACTCACGGTGTCAGCCAGGCTACCTACCGACTGGTAGGTAGGAGCTTCACCTGTGTTCCCTCATCAAGACGATGCGTTACACACAGTACATGAGCCAGCCCAACGAGCGCCGGTATCGGGAGATCCTCGAGCACGCAGCTCGTCTGATCTTTCAGCACGGCTACGAAGCCACGAGCATGCAGGAGATCGCCGAGTCCTGCGGGCTGACCAAGGCCGGCCTCTACCATCACATCAAGACCAAGGAAGCGCTGCTCCTCGCGATCATGCATTACGGCATGGATCTCTTCGAGGAGAACGTCGTCAACAAGGTGCAGGACGTCGCCGATCCGCTGGCGCGCTTGCGCGAGTGCATGGCGCGCAACATCGCGCTCGTCACGCAGGACTCGAGCAAGGAAGTCACGATCATCCTGCACGAGCACCAGACGCTGACCGGAACGGCGCAGGGCGAGATCAACGCGCGCAAGAAGCGCTACGTGCAGTTCCTCGAGAGGAGCATCCGCGATGCGATCGAGCGCGGCCAGATCCGGCCGGTCGATCCGACGCTCGCGGCGTTCAGCTTCCTCGGCATGGTGCTGTGGACGTACAAGTGGTACCGGCCCGACGGGCGGATCTCGTCGCAGCAGATCTCCGACGGCATGACCGAGCTGTTCTTCGAAGGCCTGATGCCGCGCTAGCGCGCTCGTCGGGCGAGGCGGGAGGCGCGGCGTGACCGTGTGGTGCAGCCTCGACGAGGCCGCGGCCGCGGTCCCCGATGGCGTGTGGCTCGCGCCGGGCGGCTTCATGCTCGGGCGCGCGCCGATGGCGCTGGTGCTCGCGCTGATCCGCGCCGGGCGCCGCGATCTGCGCGTGGTGTCGCTGCCCAACCCGCTGCCCGCCGAGGTCCTGGTCGCCGCCGGCGTCGCCGCGCGCGTCGAGCTTTTGTTCGGGGCGATCACGCTCGCCAACCGCGTACGCCAGATGCCGGCGCTGAAGCGCGCGATCGAGAGCGGCCGGCTGTCGTGGGCCGAGCACGATGGCTATCGCGTGGTGCAGCGGCTGCGCGCCGCGGGCATGGGCCTGCCGTTCATCCCCGCGCCCGACGCCGACGTCTCGGAGCTCTCGACGCTCGAGCCGCCCGCGTACGCGGTCGATCCGTTCACCGGCGCGCGCGTTCCGGTCGAGCGTGCGTTTCACCCCGATGTCGCGCTGGTCCACGCGCACGCCGCCGACGACGCCGGCAACCTGTACGTCGAGGATCCGACGACCGACCTCCTGATGGTCGCCGCCGCGCGCCGCGTGATCGCATCGGCCGAGGTGCGCGTGCCCAAGCTGCCGCGCGTCACCGTCCCCGCGTTCCAGGTCGAGCGCGTGTGCGAGGCCGCGGGCGGCGCGTGGCCGACCGGCTGCGTCGGCCGCTACCCGCACGATGAGCCGGCGCTGCTCGACTACCTCGCGGAGGCCGAGGCGGGGCGCGGCGAGGCATGGATCCGCGACGTGCTCAACCACAAACCGGTGCTCCCGATGCTCCCCGAGCTACCGACGCGAGGTGTTGCATGACCGTTTCCACAGCAAACCTTGACCCCCGGAGCGGAGTCCACGATCCGGCGACCACGGCCGCCGATCGTCTGATCTTCCAGATGGCCTGCGAGATCGACGACGGCGCCGTGGTCGCCACTGGTGTCGCCTCGCCGCTGGCGGTGCTCGCCATCGCGCTGGCGCGCGCCACGCACGCACCTCGCCTCACCTACATTTCGTGCGTCGGGTCGCTCAACCCATCGGTGTCGCGGCTGTTCGGCTCGAGCGAGGACCTGGCCTATCTCGCCGGGCGCTCGGCCGACGTCTCGATCCCCGAGCTGTTCGATCACGCGCGGCGCGGGCGCGTCGACAATGTGTTCTTCGGCGCGGTCGAGGTCGATCCGTTCGGGCGCACCAACACCTCGGCGGCGGGCTCGCTCGCGCAGCCGACGGTGAAGTTCCCCGGCGTGGTCGGTGCGTGCTCGCTGCGCCGGTGGTGCAAGCGCCCGGTGCTGGTCGTCCCGCGCCAGACCCGGCGCTCGCTGGTCGAGCGCGTCGCCGTGCGCAGCACCGCCGACGACGATCGGCGCACGCCGCTGCTCACCGACGTCGCGACGTTCAGCGTCGGCGCGGGCGGCGCGGTGCTCGAGGCGGTCGCGCCGGGCGTCGCGCTCGATGCCGTTCGCGCGCGCACCGGCTTTGCCTATGCCTCCGCGGTCGCGCTGCGCACGCTCCCCGATCCACCTCCTCACGTCGTCGAGGCGATCCAGCAGCTCGACCCCGACCACTTCCGCCGCGCGCTGGTCGGCGCGGCCTAGCCCAGGAGACCCATGCAAGCCGTCGTTCTTCATCAGTTCGGCAATGCCTCTCAGCTCCGTCTGCAATCGGTCGCGGATCCGCGGCCGGGCCCGGGCGAGCTGCTGCTGCGCGTGCGCGCGTGCGGCGTCTGTTACCACGACGTGATCAACCGCCGCGGCAGCCTGCCGCGCACCAACGTCCCCGCGATCCTCGGCCACGAGGTTGCCGGCGAGGTCGTCGAGGTCGGCCCGGGCGTGCGCGGCTGGGCGGTCGGCGATCGCGCGGCGACCCTGCAGCGCATGTCGTGCGGCGCGTGCCCGGCCTGCGAGTCGGGCCGCACCAGCCTCTGCAAGCGCGACAACCGGTTCTTCGGAGAAGAGCTGCCAGGCGGTTATGCAGGGCTGATGGTCGCGCCGGTAGGCGGCGTGGGCCGCGTCCCCGACGGCATGCCGTGGGCGGTCGCCGCCACCGTGTGCTGTACCGCCGGCACCGCGGTCCACGTCATCCGCACGCGCGGCCGCGTGCAGCCCGGCGAGACCGTCGTCGTCACGGGCGCGAGCGGCGGCGTCGGGCTACAGACCGTGCAGCTCGCGCGGCTCGACGGCGCGCGCGTCATCGCCGTCACCTCGAACCTCGCCAAGGTCAGCGCGCTGTACAACGCGGGCGCCCACGAGGTCGTCGTGTCGCCCAGCCTCGAGTTCGCCGCCAGCGTGCGGCGCGCCACCGACGGCGAGGGCGCCGACGTCGCGATCGAGATCGTCGGCTCGAAGACGTTCGGTCAGACGCTCAAGGCGATGGCGCCGGGTGGCCGCATCGTCGTCGTCGGCAACCTCGAGAGCGGGACGATCGAGCTCAACCCGGGCCTCGTCATCGTCAAGGAGCTCGAGATCCTCGGCGCCTACGCCACCACGCAGGGCGAGCTCGAGACGGCGCTCTCGCTCACCCACGCCGGCAAGCTATCGCCGTACGTCACCGAGGTGCTGCCGCTCAGCGACGCCGCCAAGGCGCACGTGCGGCTCGAGAACCGCGCGGTCGCAGGCCGCCTGGTGCTGTCGCCCGATGCCCTGTGATCCCGCAATGGACCCGGCTGGCCGGGTCGAGGAGCTGTCATGAAGTCTCGAATTGGAATCCACGCGATCGGCCTGGCCGTCCCGCGGCGCTACGTCGACATGCAGGACCTGGCGCGCGCGCGCGGCGTCGAGCCCGACAAGTACCTCCATGGCCTCGGGGCGCGCGAGATGGCGGTCGCCGAGCCCGGCGAGGACACCGTGGCGCTGGCCGCGCTCGCCGCCCGGCGCGCGCTCGACGCCGGCGCCGTCAACCGCGCCGACCTCGGCATGCTCGTCGTCGGCACCGAGACCGGCGTCGACCACAGCAAGCCGGTCGCGTCGTTCGTCCACGGCCTGCTCCAGCTGCCGCCGGCGATGCGCGTCTACGATACCCAGCACGCGTGCTACGGCGGCACCGCGGGCGTCATGGCCGCGGCCGAGTGGATCGCCTCGGGCGCCGCCGACGGCCGCGCCGCGCTCGTCATCTGCTCGGACATCGCGCGCTACGGCGTCGGCACGCCGGGCGAGCCGACCCAGGGCGCGGGCGCGATCGCGATGGTCATCTCGACCAATCCCGCGCTGCTCGAGCTCGACGTCGGCATCTCCGGCGCCGCGAGCACCCACGTCCACGACTTCTGGCGCCCGCTCGGGCGGCGCGAGGCCCAGGTCGACGGCCACTACAGCGTGCAGTGCTACCTCGAGGCGGTCGCGGCCGCCTACCGCGGCTGGCGCACGCGCGCCGTCGATCGCGAGCTCGTGCGCGAGGGCGGCGTGGTCAGCGAGCGCCTCGCGCGCATCTGCTACCACGTGCCGTTTCCCAAGATGGCGAAGAAGGCGCACCTCCACGTCCGGCGCTGCGACCTCGAGGACACGGGCGCGCCGTGGGACGTCGCCGCCGAGGAAGCGCGCGGCGCCGCCTCGTTCACCGAGCAGGTCGCGCCCTCGCTCGGGCTGTGCGCGCAGGTCGGCAATATCTACACCGGCTCGCTCTACCTCGGGCTCGCCGGCCTGCTCCACGCCCAGGCGCAGACGCTGATCGGCCAGCGCGTCGGCCTGTTCTCGTACGGCAGCGGCTGCACCTCGGAGTTCTTCTCGGCGGTCATCGCGCGCAGCGCTGCCGAGCAGATCGCCGCCGCCCAGATCAGCGAGCTGCTCGCCGCGCGCGAGCGGATCTCGGTCTCCGAGTACGAACGCATCATGGCGCTGCCACCGACGGCGCCGATCGTGCCGTGGCCGTCCCCCGACGGCGACGGCGTGTTTCGGTTCGTCGGCGTGACCAATCACCAACGCCAGTACGCCAGTCGGTAGTCGGTCGTCCGGCGGGCTGCTCCCTCCCGCCGGACGATCGGCTGCTCTTTTGGTTGCGTTTCTGCGAGCTCTCCCGAGCGTGAGGACGCCCGTTCGGCGCGGAAAAAACCGCGCGCGCGGTGTCTGTCCTGTGAAGCTGGTCGGGGTGCACCGCGCGCAGGCGGAGCACCCCTTTTTGCTTCGCCATCCGCTCCTGCGCTCGTGGAGGACTCGTGAACAAGCTCGTATTTCCGTTTGCTGCGCTCGCCCTCGCGAGCGCCGCGCCCCTCGCACACGCCGGCGTGCCGGCGTGGTGCAAGGACGCATCGTTCGGCTCCGATCGCTACGATCTCAAGGATCTCTCGGCCCGAGATCCGCGCGACGTCATCATCACGTTCGCCAAGGCCGTGTGCGCACCGACGCCCGAGGCCGAGGCCGGCGCCGGCGAGATCGAGAAGGCGCGCCAGGCGTGGTCCAAGAAGCTCAACATGAACGAGGCCGACTGGGCCGACGCGGTCGCCTACGCCAAGTCCGATTACCGCAACGAGCGCTTCGAGTACTCGACCAAGGACCTCGCCGCCTTCACGCCGATCGACCAGTGGAAGGCACTTTCCGACGGCTTCTCGCGCCCGGGCGGCAACGCGGCGTTCCGCGATCCGTTCTACATCGCCGACGCGCTCGAGCCCCGCTTCTCCGAGGTCGGCCGCTTCGCGTACATCGAGGCCTGCCTCGGCCTGGGCTCGCAGTCGGTCACCAGCATCCCGAGCGTCACCTGGGCGCTGTGCCAGGGCGACATCGAGCGCTTCGACCCGGTCAAGTTCAGCGAGCAGCTTCGCACCGACACCGCACACGGCGGCGAGCTGCGCATGGCGCTGCGCCTGCGCGCCCTCGAGCTGCCGGCCAAGGTCAAGGAGCACGCGGCCGAGATCCAGAAGATGTTCGCCAAGGACGAGGCCTACAAGAAGGTCTTCGACGTCACCGCCAAGGCGCGCGCCGAGTGGGCATCGGGTCTGGGCGCCAACGCTGCGCTCCTCGATCTCGCCCTGCGCCTCGACACCGCCGTGCTCTCGCAGTCGCGCAAGGCCTACGAGGGCTGCGAGGACAAGACCACCGCGGCGCTGGTCGCCGAGGTCGCCAAGGTCCCGGCGAAGACCTTCGCCGGCATGAAGGACGTACGCGACGACCCGTACAAGGGCTTCGCCGCGGGCGCCGGGCCGGTCCTCGTCAAGATCCCGGCGATCAGCCTCGCCTCGATGCCGTACATCCTCTGCCACGCCAAGTCCGGCGCCGCGGATTTCCTCGCCGCCTATCTCGAGGAGACGCCGGGCTACCGCGGCCCGCGCACCGCCGCGCTCAGCAAGGTCATCGCCGAGAAGATCACCCTCGACGATCTGAACGCCAAGATCGAGTATCCGAACTTCGAGAGCCGCCCGTACTGGCGCAGCCATGGAACGATCGGCAGCGCGGGTGGCGTGGTCGGCAGCGTCAAGCCGGGCGACGATGTCCTCAACGTCGACCTCGAGAAGACGCTGGTCAAGCGCAAGGAGTGCATCAAGAGCCACACCACCAACCGCCTCTCGCGCATCCTCGCCAACGGAACGATCGAGTACGAATCGATCTGCGACCAGACCGGCATGGTCACCCACGACACCACCTGGGGCACCTTCAAGATCAAGAAGGACTACGCGCCGCTGCTCAAGAAGGGCATCGTATTCTCGTCGGTGTTCGGCCAGGACAAGGGCGCCGACATCATCGCGATCTGGCCCAACAAGAACGCCGAGCTCCCGACCCAGGTCCTCGGCGCGGCGGTGAAGTGATGCGCGACCGCGACCTCATCCTGATCGCGCTCGCGTTCGTCCTCGCGGGCTGCCCGCTCGGTGGCTCGGCCACGACCACGCTGTCCGCGGGCCGGACGACGACCGTCGCGCCCGCTGCCGAGCCCGCGGTCGCGGCTGCGCCGGTCACCGCCTCCACCACCGCGCCCTCGGCGGAAGGCATGACCGCCACCGGCGGCAAGCCGCGCATCACCGTCCCCAACCTCATCGGCAAGACCCCCGAGCAGGCGCGCGTCCTCGTCAAGGCGGCGGGCTTCAACAGCGAGCCCGAATCCAACCACATCCTCGAGTGCATGGACGCCGCGCGCGACGAGGGGCTCATCAACTGCCAGGACCCCGAGGCAGGCGCCGTCGTCGAGCGCTACAGCATGATCAAGATCCACGTCTACCGCGGGCAGGTCATCACCGGTGCCATCGTGCGCCGCCAGACCGAGTCCCTCCGCGGCCTCACCCCCGACGAGGCCAAGCAGCAGCTCAAGAAATTCGGCCACGACGCCAAGGTCAGCATCGGTGTCGTCACCGACTCCGGCGGCGGCCAGACGTACATCAAGGCCTGCGGCCAGAACAAGGTCTGCTACACGAGCGGCGACTCAGGTTTCGGCATTCACGATGATGTGACGCTGTACATCAATCCGACTCTCAAGATCGCCGCACCGCCGCCATAGCACCACATCGCGCCGCCGTCGCGCCGCACCGCGGGGAAGCGGCATCGCGCTGCGGAAGGCGGCATCGCGCGCTATGGAAGACGGCATCGCGCTATGGAAGACGGCATCGCGCTGCGGAAGGCGGCATGGCGCTACGGAAGCGGCATCGCGTGCAGGAGCGAACTCGGTCGTGCGCGCTACGGCGAAGTCGGCATCGCGAGCGGTGCGGGGTGGTTCGATGCCGGCCGCTTTCCAGACGCGCCCGACCCCCGGCGTGAGCCCCTCGCGCAACATCGTCGCCGGGCTCTTCCCATTCTCGCCGCAGTTGGGCGATGCAAGCGACGCCGCCCCCGCGCCCGGCACGAACCCGAGCGTCCGCATCACAGGATTGCGCCCACCGGTCATCGCGCCGCCGGCTGCCCACGGCCACACATCGTCGGCGCAGTTGCCCGCGTCGAACCCGCCGCGCACCGTCGATAGGTCCAACACCGCCTCGAACGCATCTGTCATTGTTCTCCTCCGCGCGCTTCGTTGGCGGGCCCGGGTCTAGCTGGGAGGGCGCTCATCGGAGCTAAGCGCATCGAACTCGACCCGTACGTCGTGTCCTTGGCGTGGATGCTCAGCGCGGGCCCTTGGCGTGGATGCTCAGCGGGTCCTTGGCGTGGATGCGCGAGCGCAGCTCCGGGCGATCACGTGACCGGCCGGTGACCGGCGCTCGGCCTGTGACTTGCGTGCGTCAAGGTAGCCCGTGCGGCTTCGGCGCGCGCATCTCACAGGCCTCGTTCCCGCCGCTCACCGTCCTAACGCTCGAGCGGATTCTCCCTTTGGAGATTTAAAATATTAGATTGAGAATTCGGAATTCCGATCCAAGGTGCGCATGTGCAATGAGTGCCGATGGTACTCGAGTGGCAAGTATCGGCACAGGACAGGTTTTGCTTGACGGCGCATTCGCTGCATCGCGATCGCCGTTGCCAACTAGTTCGTATCGGGTCCCAGAGTGCGCTGGGCTCTTTGCTGACAGCGAATTTGTATCCGAGTGTCGAATTTGCGCAAAAGGTACGAATAAGCGCTCAGAGCGAACGCCATTGCACCGGAAATTCATGTGGTAGAAGCGATTCGCGTCAAGCGTGTAGGAGACTGGCAATGCTACGAGACGGGACTCGGCAGTCGGCGATCGAATCGGATGAAGAGCACGCGCCCACGTGGGCGTCCGGATGCCTCAAGACGGTCGGCCAAACACAGCCGGCGCGGTGTCCGCCGAAGCCGCGAAAGAGCAAAGTACGCGAGCCTCAATCACGGCAGGCTGAGTCGCACGAGGCCGGACAGCGTCCAGGCGAAGCGCGTCGGGGCGAAGCGCATCCGGGCGAAGCGCCTCCGAGCGAAGCGCGCCGGAACGAAGCAGGTCCTTGCGAAGCGCGTCCGAGCGAAGCGCGCCGGAGCGAAGCGCGTCCGGGAGAAGCGCGCCGGAACCAAGCGGGTCAGGGGGAAGCGGGTCAGGGCGAAGCGGGCACGGGAGACGCGCGTCGGGGCGAAGTGCAGCCGATGGAACCGAGTGACGCCGAGCCGCGCTGGCGGACGGTGGACCGCGCGTTGCGACGGATCGCGGCGAGGCGCGCTGCGCTCGACGCCGAGGAGGCGCGATGGTTGCGCGAGGCGGAGGAGCTGCAGATCTGGAAGCCGCTGGGAATGGTGTCGGCGCTCGATTACCTGGAACGCGTGCTGGGCTATGCGCCGCGCACGGCGCAGGAGCGGCTGCGGGTGGCGCGTGCGCTCGGTTGGTTGCCGCAGCTCGACGCAGCGCTGGCGGACGGAACCTTGTCGCACTCTGCGGTACGCGAGCTGACGCGTGTGGTGAAACCGGCGACCGAAGCTCGGTGGATCGAGGCGGCGGTCGGCAAGAACCTTCGGCAGATCGAAGAGCTCGTGGCGGACCATCGCGAAGGCGATGACCCCGACGATCCACCGGATCCCGAGGCGCGGACGCACGTTGTCCGGTTCGAGCTGGGGGCCGAGACCTATGCGCTGCTGCGTCAGGCGCGCATGGTGCTCGACGATGAGCATGGCACCAGCTTGTCGCCGGAGGCGTTCATCGGTGCGCTGTGCAATGCAGTCCTCGACGGTGCGCCTACGTCAGAGCCCACGGGCCGCGCGAAGTTCCAGATCGCCATCACGACCTGCCGGCGTTGCCAGCAGGGCTGGCAGGAAGGCGCAGGCGCACAGATCCCGATCGACAGCGCTGCAGTGGAGCGCGCCCACTGCGATGCGCAGCACATCGGGTCGATCAATGGCAATACGCCCGAGCGGGCCCACCAGGACATTCCATCGAGTGTGATGCGTTTCGTCTGGCGGCGCGACGGCGGCCGGTGCCGCGCCGATGGTTGCCGCTCCGCGCGCGGCCTTGAGGTGCATCACATCGTGCACCGCGAGCACGGCGGGAGTCACGATGCCTTGAACTGCGTCCTGCTGTGCAGTTCGTGCCACCTCGCACACCATCGCGGCCTCCTGGCGATCAGCGGGACTGCCGATCATTTGATCGTGCGTCGCCACAGTGATGTCGGATTAGCGAAGCCGCGCCCGGCGGCGAAGGTCGAGTCGGCGAGTGCGCATGCACCCGACGCGGCTTCGCCGGTTGTCGGCGCGAAAGCGGATGCGATCGCGAGCGCCCACGTGGGCGCGACGAAACTGGACCTGGCAATCCTCGAGACGCAGGCAAAGGCGGCGCTCGTGGGGCTCGGGTGGAAGCCTGCGATTGCACGCGTGGCGATCGCCGCGGCGCTGGCGGAGCTCGGGTACAATGTGACGCTCGAACGGCTGATCTTCGAGTCACTGCGACGCTGTCCCGTGCCCAAGGCGTGAGGACGCCTCCACGATCCAGCCGTGTGCTCCCATCGCCGCGACTCGAGGCGTGGTCCGCTGCTCGAGGGCAATGGCCTGTGCGTGCGCCGCTTCGCAGGCGCTGCCTGTGACGGTGATGAACGTGCGCTGGTCGGCCGCCGACTGCTTGTCGCGGTTCTCGAGCGCAGCTCCCGATGATCGCGGGACCGGCCTGTGACCGGCGCTCGGCCTGTGACTTGCGCGCGTCAAGGCTGCCCAGGGGGCTTCGGCGCGCGCATCTCACAGGCCTCGTTCTTGCCGCTCACCGCCCTAACGCTCGAGCGTAGTCTCCCATTGAGATTTATTTAATAAATAGGAATAGGAATTGGAGATTTGCAGTGGTCGCCATCGCCATCGCCATCGCCATCGCCATCGCCATCGCCATCGCCATCGCCATCGCCATCGCCATCGCCATCGCCATCGCCATCGCCATCGCCATCGCCATCGCCATCGC